>NZ_JBEXKX010000042.1:0-84024 GCF_040609695.1 Amycolatopsis sp. NPDC004625 | reverse complement strand
CTCGCGTACCCGGACGGTCGGCTCACCGTCCGACCCTCCGGGTACGCGAGCCGACCCCACAGGTACGCGGGCCGACCCGCCGGGTACGCGTCAGTAGGGTTCGGGGTGGGGTTCGGCGGCCAGGCGCGGGGCGCGGAGCAGGAGCAGCGAGCGGGACTGGAGGGTCACGCGGGTCTTGGCCTCCAGGGTGCCCGGGTTGGCCGGGCTGCCGTCCGCGGTGCTCGTGTCCAGCGTCGGCTTGAACGTCTCGCCGTACTCGCGGCCCGGCAGGATCACCTCGGCCGGGGCATCGCCGGCGTGCATCCACAGCAGCCACGAGTGGTCGGGCACCAGCTCGCCCTCGCGGTTGCGGGCCTGGCTGTTCGAGCCGTCGATCCACATGCCGAGCGTGTGCCGGTCCTCGAACCAGTCGCTCTCGCCGAACTCCTCGCCGTCCGGGCGGAACCAGACCAGGTCCGGCTTGCCGGTCGGGGTGGTCCGGCCTTCGAAGAACTCCGGCTGCCGCAGCGCCGGGCTGTTCGCGCGCAGCCGCACCACCCGGCGGGCGAACGCGAGCATGGTCTCGGCCTCCGGGTCGTCCGGCGTCCAGTCCAGCCAGGACGTCTCGTCGTCGAGGCAGTACGCGTTGTTGTTGCCGCCCTGGGTCCGCCAGAACTCGTCACCCGCGGTCAGCATCGGGGTGCCGGTGGACAGCAGCAGCGTCGCGAACAGGTTCCGGGCCTGCCGGGCGCGCAGCGCGCGGATCGCCGGGTCGGTGGTCGGGCCCTCGGCGCCGTGGTTCCACGAGCGGTTGTCGTTGGTGCCGTCGCGGTTGTCCTCGCCGTTGCCCTCGTTGTGCTTTTCGTTGTAGGACACCAGGTCCCGCAGCGTGAAGCCGTCGTGGGCGGTGACGAAGTTGATCGACTGCCAGGGCCGCCGCAGGTTGTGGTCGTAGAGGTCCGACGAGCCGGACAGCCGGTAGGCGAGGTCGCGGACGCCGGTCGTGCCGCGCCAGAAGTCACGCACGGTGTCGCGGTAGCGGCCGTTCCACTCCGCCCACTGGGCGCCGAAGCCGCCGACGCGGTAGCCCTCGCCGGTCGCGTCCCACGGCTCGGCGATCAGCTTGCAGCGCGAGAGCACCGGGTCGGTGGTGATCGCCGTGAGCAGCGTCGACGCCGGGTCGAACGCCCCGCCGCGCGGCCGCCCGAGGGTGCTGGCGAGGTCGAACCGGAAGCCGTCGACGCCCATCTCCTGCGTCCAGTACCGCAGCGAGTCGGTGACCAGCCGGACCACGGTCGGCGAGCCGGCCTCCAGCGTGTTGCCGCAGCCGGTGATGTCGGCCATGTGGCCGCGCTCGGTGTGCAGGTAGTACACCGGCGCGTTCAGCCCGCGGAAGCTCAGCGTCGGCCCGTCCGGGCCGCCCTCGCAGGTGTGGTTGAACACGACGTCGAGGATCACCTCGATGCCGGCCGCGTGCAGGGCGGCCACCATCAGCCGGAACTCCTCGACCTCGTGGCCGGGTTCGCTGGCGTAGGCGGCGTGCGGGGCGAAGAAGCCCAGCGGCGAGTAGCCCCAGTAGTTGTGCCGCCCGGCCCGGATCAGCGACGGCTCGTCGAGGAACGCGTGCACCGGCAGCAGCTCGACCGAGGTGACGCCGAGCCGGGTCAGGTACTCGATCGCCACCGGGTGGGCCAGGCCGAGGTACGTGCCGCGCAGGGGTGCCGGGATGAACGGGTGCCGCTGCGTGAAGCCCTTGACGTGCAGCTCGTAGACGACCGCCTCCTCGAACGGCACCTCCGGCTTGATCCCGGTGTCCGGGCCGCCGGGCGAGCTGACCACCGACAGCGGCACGCTGCCCAGGGAGTCCACAGTGGACATCGGCCCGCGCTCCGGGTCGCCGGTGAAGCCCTGGGCCGCGGTCAGGTCGGTGAGCCGGCCGGTGATCTGCCGGGCGTACGGGTCGAGCAGCAGCTTGTGCGGGTTGCAGCGCAGGCCGCGGGCCGGGTCGTAGGGGCCGTGGATCCGGTAGCCGTACCGCTGCCCCGGCGTCACCCCGGGCACCAGGCCGTGCCAGACGCCGAAGGTGCGCTCGGTGAGCGCGATCCGGCGTTCCGACCCGTCCGCGTCGATCAGGCACAGCTCGACGGCGTCCGCGAGGGCGGAGGTGATCGCGAACCGCACCCCGCCGGCCTCGGGGTGGGCGCCGAGCGGAAAGGGCCGGCCGGCGAGGACGTGGTCGGCGGAGGGTCGTGTGGCCATTCCTGAATCGTCCCAGATCTTCGGTGCTGCGTGCGCGCCATGACAGAGGAGTTACCGGGAGGCAACCGCCGTCAGGGTGTGGTTTCGACAATCGCGAAGGTGTCCGGGGGCAGGTGCGCGGCCCCACCGTCCACGGTGGCCGCTCCCCAGGTCAGCAGCGATGCCGCCGCCCCGAGCGGCAGGGTCACCGGGCCGGGGCCGAAGTTGAGGGCCAGCCGCAGCGCGCCGCGGTGCAGCACGAGCCAGGATCCGTCCGGTGCGGAGTCGATCCGCAGGTCCGCGACCCACGGATCGGCCAGCTCCGGCCGTTCCCGGCGCAGCCGGATCAACGCGCGGTAGAGCTCCAGCACCTCCCGGTGACCGGGCCGCTCGGGCTCGGCCCAGTCGAGCCGCGACCGTTCGACGGTGGCCGGGTCCATCGGGTCGGGCACGTCGGATTCGCCCCAGCCGTGCCGGGAGAACTCCCGACGGCGGCCCGTGCGGACGGCCTCGGCCAGCTCCGGGTCCGGGAAGGACGCGAAGAACTGCCACGGCGTGCTCGCCGCCCACTCCTCCCCCATGAACACCATCGGCGTGAACGGCGAGCAGAACAGGAGCGCCGCCCCGCAGGCCAGCCGGCCCGCCGGCACCGTCGCGGACAGCCGGTCGCCGGTCGCGCGGTTGCCGATCTGGTCGTGGTCCTGCAGGTAGCCGAGGAAGCGGTGGCCGGGCACGGTCCGCGTGTCGACCGGGCGGCCGTGGGTCCGCTCCCGGAACGACGACCAGGTGCCCGCGTGGAAGAACACCTCGCGCAGCACCCGCTCCAGGGCGTCCGGCGCGGCGAAGTCGGTGTAGTACCCGGTGGTCTCGCCGGTCAGCTTGACGTGCAGGGCGTGGTGGAAGTCGTCCGACCACTGGGCGTGCAGGCCGTGGCCGCCGCGCTCGCGGGGCGTGACGAGCCGCGGGTCGTTGAGGTCGGACTCGGCGATCAGCGTCAGCGGCCGGTTCAGCGCCGCGGACAGCGCGTCGACCTCGGTGGCGAGCTGTTCGAGCAGGTGGACCGCACGCCGGTCGAGCAGCGCGTGCACGGCGTCCAGGCGCAGCGCGTCGACGTGGAAGTCCCGGAACCAGCTCAGCGCGTTGTCGATCACGTACCGGCGGACCTCGTCGGACCCGGCGCCGTCGAGGTTGAGGCCGGGGCCCCAGTCGTTCTGGCCGGCGAAGTACGGGCCGAACCGGTCCAGGTAGGCGCCGGAGGGCCCGAGGTGGTTGTAGACGACGTCGAGCACGACCGCCAGCCCGCGCGCGTGGGCCGCGTCGACGAACCGCTTGAGCCCGTCCGGGCCGCCGTAGGGCTCGTGGACCGCACCCCACAGGACGCCGTCGTAGCCCCAGCCCGCGGTGCCGTCGAAGGCGTTGACCGGCAGCAGCTCGACGTGCGTGATGCCGAGGTCGACGAGGTGGTCGAGCCGGTCGATCGCCGCGTCGAAGGTGCCACCCCCGGTGAAGGTGCCGACGTGGAGCTCGTAGAGGACGGCGCCGGGCAGCTGCCGTCCGGTCCAGGCGTCGTCGGTCCAGGCGAACTCGCCGTGGTCGTAGACGCGCGATTCGGCGTGGACGCCGTGCGGCTGGTGGCGTGACCGCGGGTCGGGCAGCGGTTTCCCGTCGTCGTCCAGGAGGAAGGCGTAGTTGACGCCCTCGGCCTCGGCGTGCCACCAGCCGCCCTCGCCCGCGGTCATCTCGTGCACGCCTTCGTCGACGCTCACCCGGACCCGGCGGGCCGCCGGGGCCCACACGCTGAACTTCATGCGTCTCCTCGCACCAGCAACGCGACGGGGTAGCGGTCGAACAGGGTGGCCGGCTCGGGGCTCGCGTCGCGGCCGGTCAGGACGTCGGTCCAGACGCCGTCCGGCAGCGGGAGGACCGTGTCGCGCCAGCCGCCGCCGGCTTCGAGGCCGACCGGCAGCCGGGTCACCGCGACGGCGAGATCGGGGCTGCGGGTGTAGGCCAAGACGTGCGCGGCGGCCGGGCCCTCGGCCCGCAGCGGCCGGTAGCCGCGGAACAGCGCCGGGTGCTCGCGGCGCAGCCGCAGCGCGTTGTGCACGACCAGCAGCTTCGCCGCGCCCGACGCGTCGATCTCCGGCTGCTCGCCGTCGAGGATCCGGGCCAGGATCTCGCGGCGGGCCGCGTAGTCGACCGGGCGGCGGTTGTCCGGGTCGACCAGCGAGAAGTCCCACAGCTCGGTGCCCTGGTAGACGTCCGGGACGCCGGGCGCGGTCAGCTGGACGAGCTTCTGCCCGAGCGAGTTCACGTACCCGGCCCGCTCGATGCGCCGGACGAACCCGTCGACGTCCCCGGCCAGCTCGGCGTCGTTCACGACGTCTTCGGGCCAGGCGGCGACGTCGGCCTCGAACGCCTCGTCGTGCTCGGTCCAGCTGGTCCGGAGCTTGGCCTCCTTGGCCGCCTTGTCGAGGTAGTCGCGCAGCCGGGCCGGCTCGATCGGCCAGGTCGACACGAGCGTCTGCCAGGCCAGCAGGTTCAGCGACGGCTCGTCGATCCCCCGCCGCGCGGTCCACCGCCGGACGGCCCGGGCGAACTCGCCGGGCACCTCGGCGAGCACGGCCATCCGGGCGCGGGTGTCCTCGGAGCGCTTGGTGTCGTGGGTGGTCAGGGTCGTCATCGCGGCCGGGTAGCCGGCTTCGCGCTCGGCGGCCAGCCGGTGGAACTCCTCGACGCCGAGGCCGAACCGGTCCGGGTTGCCGCCGACCTCGTTGAGCGCGGCGAAGCGGGTGTAGCGGTAGAAGGTCGTGTCCTCGGTGCCCTTGGCCACGACCATCCCGGACGTCTGCTGCAGGCGGGTGGCCAGCTCGCTCTCCGGGTTCTTGCGCAGGACGCCGTCGAGCATCGCCAGCGGCTCGGCGAGGTCGGGCCGGGCGCGGCGGGCGCCGTCGATCGCCGCGGTCCAGTTCGCCGCGCCTTCGGGCAGGTAGGAGCGGTAGACGGGGAAGGCGATCATGGTCTCGGCCACCGCCTGCCGGGCCTGCACGGGGTCGACGTGGGGCAGCTGCGCGGCGATCCGCCGGACCTCGGCGACCAGGATGCGGTCGGTGACCAGGCGCCGGGCCTCGGCCTCGACGCGGTGGTAGCCGGTCTTCACGCCCAGCTCGTTCGCCAGCGCGGTGAAGTCCGGCTCGCCCGCCGGGTCGACGAAGACGCCGGCGATCTCGCGCAGGGCGTCGTAGCCGGTGGTGCCGTCGACCGGCCAGGTCTGCGGCAGCGGCTCGCCCGGGTGCAGGATCTTCTCGGCCACGATCCACGCGTTCGGCGCGTTCGCGCGCAGCCGCCGGAAGTAGCCGCCCGGGTCGGCGAGGCCGTCCGGGTGGTCGACGCGCAGGCCGGTGACGTCGCCGTCGGCGACCCAGCGCAGCACCTCGCCGTGCGTCTCGGCGAACACCTTCGGGTCTTCGACGCGGACCGCCGCCAGGGTGGTGATGTCGAAGAAGCGGCGGTAGTTCAGCTCGGCGTTGCCGCGGCGCCAGCCGATCAGGCGGTAGTGCTGGCGCTCGTGGACCTCCTGCGGCGTCCCGGATCCCGTGCCGGGGGCGATCGGGAAGCGGTGGTCGTAGTAGACGAGCTCGTCGCCTTCGACGGCCAGCTCGGCGACGGCGTCGTCGTCGCCGAGCACCGGCAGCCGGAGCGGGCCGCGGTCCCAGTCGATGTCGAAGAAGGACGCGTACTCGGAGTCGCGGCCGTGCGTCAGGACGTCCCACCACCAGCGGTTCGCCTTCGGCACCTCGACCGACATGTGGTTGGGCACGATGTCGACCACCAGGCCCAGCCCGAGCTCCTTCAGCAGGGCGGAGAGCTCCTGGCGGGCTGATTCGCCGCCCAGCGCGGGCCGCGCGCGGGTCGGGTCGACGACGTCGTAGCCGTGCGTCGAGCCCGGCGCCGCGTCCAGCACCGGCGACGCGTACAGCGCGCCGATGCCGAGGTCGCGCAGGTAGCCGGCGATGCCGGCCGCGTCGGCGAAGGTGAACTCCGGGCGCAGCTGGACCCGGTAGGTCGACTCCGGCACGGTCATTCGGGCTCCGTCTCCGTTCGTTGCAGCACGATCAGGGACCGGGCGGGCAGGGTGAGCCGGCCGCCGCCTTCGATCGGCTTCGCGTCGGCGGGGTCCACCTCGCCGGTCGCGGTGTCGACCACGACGGTCCAGCTCTGCCCGTAGCCGTTGCCCGGGAGAGTCGCGTCGATGTCCTCGTAGTGCGCGTTGAAGGCGAGCAGGAACGAGTCGTCCTCGACCTTCATCCCGCGCTGGTCGAGGTCGGGGATCGCCTTGCCGTTGAGGAAGACGACGACGGCCTTGCCGAAGCCGTCGTCCCAGTTCTGCTCGGTCATCTCCTCGCCGGCCGGGGTGAACCAGGCGATGTCGCCGAGCTTGTCGCCCTTGCCGACCGGGCCGCCCTGGAAGAACCGGCGGCGGCGGAACACCGGGTGCCGGTGCCGGAACGCGCCGAGACCGCCGGTGAACCGGACCAGGTCGGCGTGGCTCTTGGCCAGCTCCCAGTCCATCCAGGACAGTTCGGAGTCCTGGCAGTAGACGTTGTTGTTGCCCTGCTGGGTGCGGCCGAACTCGTCGCCGTGCAGGATCATCGGCACGCCCTGGGACAGCATCAGCGTCGCGAGCATGTTCCGCTGCTGCCGGACCCGCAGGTCGAGGACCTCGGGATCGTCGGTCTCGCCCTCGACCCCGCAGTTCCACGACCGGTTGTCGTCGGCGCCGTCACGGCCGTCTTCGCCGTTGGCCTCGTTGTGCTTTTCGTTGTAGGACACCAGGTCCCGCAGCGTGAAGCCGTCGTGCGCGGTGACGAAGTTGATCGACGCGAACGGGCGGCGGCCGTCGTCCTGGTAGAGGTCCGACGAGCCGGTGATCCGGCTCGCGAACTCCCCCAGCGTGGAGGGCTCGCCGCGCCAGAAGTCGCGGACGGTGTCGCGGAACTGCCCGTTCCACTCCGTCCACAGCGGCGGGAAGTTGCCGACCTGGTAGCCACCGGGGCCGACGTCCCACGGCTCGGCGATCAGCTTCACCTGGCTGACGATCGGGTCCTGCTGGACGAGGTCGAAGAACGTCGACAGCCGGTCGACGTCGTAGAACTCGCGCGCCAAGGCCGAGGCGAGGTCGAACCGGAAGCCGTCGACGTGCATTTCGGTGACCCAGTACCGCAGCGAGTCCATGATCAGCTGCAGGGTGTGCGGGTTGCGGACGTTGAGGGAGTTCCCGGTGCCGGTGTAGTCCATGTAGTACTCGGGCTCCCCCTCCACCAGCCGGTAGTAGGCCTCGTTGTCGATGCCCCGCATCGACAGCGTCGGCCCGAGGTGGTTTCCCTCGGCCGTGTGGTTGTAAACCACGTCGAGGATGACCTCGATCCCGGCCTCGTGGAAGGCCTTGACCATGCCCTTGAACTCCTGGACCTGGCCACCTTCGCCGGGCATCGCCGCGTAGGAGTCGTGCGGCGCGAAGTACCCGATCGTGTTGTAGCCCCAGTAGTTCGTCAGGCCCTTTTCGGCGAGACCGTGGTCGGTGACGAACTGGTGCACCGGCAGCAGTTCCACGGCGGTGACGCCGAGCTTCTGCAGGTGTTCGACGACGGCGGGGTGCGCGAGGCCGGCGTACGTTCCCCGCAGCGCTTCGGGCACGAACGGGTGGTGCACGGTCATGCCCTTGACGTGGGCCTCGTAGATGACCGTCTCGTTGTAGGGCCGCTTCGGCTGCCGGTCGTTGCCCCAGTCGAAGAACGGGTTCGCCACCAGCGAATACGGCACGTGCCCGGCGCTGTCGTCGTCGTTGCGCTCGTCCGGGTTGTCGAACTTGTAGCCGAACAGCGACTCGTCCCACTTCACGCCGTGCGAGACGGCCTTCGCGTACGGGTCGATGAGCAGCTTGTTCGGGTTGCAGCGCAGGCCGCGCTTCGGGTCGTACGGGCCGTGGACCCGGAACCCGTAGCGCTGGCCGGGGCCGACGTTGAGCAGGTAGCCGTGGTGGACGAAGCCGTCGACCTCTTCGAGCGCGTACCGCGTCTCCTTGCCCTCGGCGTCGAACAGGCACAGTTCGACGCGCTCGGCCACCTCGGAGAACAGGGCGAAGTTCGTCCCGACTCCGTCGTAGGTGGCGCCGAGCGGGTAGGGCGTTCCGGGCCAGGGCCGCACTGGGTTCTCCTCGAGCTTGGGTCGTGCCGGTGACGTACCACCGGGGGTCGCACGCGCGGGGGTGGTCGTTACCCGGGCAGCGGCCGGGCCGCCGCCAGCGGCGCGACCGCGGCGCGGACCCCCTTGGCGGTGAAGAAGCCGTCGACGCTGACGGGCAGGCGAATCCGCCAGTTAGGGTACTGGTCGACGGTTCCGGGCAGATTCGGCTGCCGCACCTGGCCCGTGACGTCGGCCGGCGAGGTCAGTACCAGGCGCGAAGCGGCCCTCGCGAGCAGGGTGTGCAGCGCGACGACCGGGTCGTCGTCCGGAATCCCTTCACGCGCAACGAGTTCGAACAACGCCTTCCGCTCCTCGGCGGCGGCCTGTTCCTCCGCTTCGACCCCGCGGTCCAGCAGGCCCAGCTCGGCCCGGACCCGGACGTGCTCGCCCTGCAGCCAGCCCGCGACGGTCGGCAGGTCGTGCGTGGAGATGCTGGCCATCGCGTCCGGGTCCCAGCTGCCCGGCGACGTGAACGGCCGGCCGGGCGCGTCCCAGTCGCGTTCGAACCACAGCACGGCCGAGCTCAGCATCCCCCGTTCGTGCAAGGTGTCGGTGACGACCTCTTCGACGGTGCCGAGGTCCTCCCCCACGACGACGGCGCCGGCCCGGTGCGCTTCGAGCGCGAGCACGCCGACCATCGCTTCGGCGTCGTAGTGCACGTAGGTGCCGCGGTGCGCGGGCTCGCCCGGCGGGATCCACCACAGCCGCCACAGACCGGCGATGTGGTCGACGCGGATGCCGTCGGCGAAGCGGAGAACGCCCCGGACGACGTCCCGGAAGGGCGCGTACCCGGCCTCGGCGAGCTTGTCCGGCCGCCACGGCGGCAGGTTCCAGTCCTGCCCCTGCTGGTTGAAGGCGTCCGGCGGCGCGCCGACCCGCACGCCGGCGGCGAAGACGTCGTCGAGCGCCCACGTGTCGGCCCCGCCGGGGTGCACCCCGACCGGCAGGTCGTGCACGATCCCGACGGACATCCCGGCCTCCCGCGCGGCCCGCCGCGCGGCTTCCAGCTGGACCCGGCAGAGGTGCTGCAGCCAGGCGTGGAAGGCGACCCGGTCCTGGAGTTCTTCGCGCGCCTTCGCGGTGGCCGGTCCGGCCGGGTCGCGCAGGTCCCCGGGCCAGTCCCGCCAGTCGCCGCCGTGCCGCTCGGCGAGGGCGCAGAAGAGCGCGAAGTTCGTCAGGTCGGCCTCTTCGGGCACCGCTTCGACCCGGTGCGGCCACAGCAGCTCGAGCGCGGCGCGTTTGGCGGTCCAGACGGCGTCGTAGTCGACGAGCTCGCCTTCGCGGTCCGGAGCGAGGGATTCGACGGCCGCCCGGGTGGCCGCATCGGCCTTCTCGAAGGTCTCGGTGGCGGTGACGCGCAGGTAGACGGGGTTGGCGAACCGGCGGCTCGCGGGCGAGTAGGGCGAGCGTTCGACCGGGTGGGCGGGGCTGATCGCCTGCACGGGGTTGACGAGCAGCACCCCGGCGTCCAGTTCGGCGGCGGACCGGGCGGCGAAGGTGGCGAGGTCGGCGTAGTCGCCGATGCCCCAGGAGCCGGCCGAGTGCAGGGCGTAGAGCTGCAGCATCCAGCCCCACGCGGGCCGCACCCGCGGCAGCGACGCCGGCACGACGGCGAGCACCACGTCCTGGTCGGCGGTGACGACCCGGTGCCACCCGAGCGGCAGGTCCGCGGGCAGCGCCCCGTCGGCCGTCCGCCGCCGCGTCCCGTCTTCGAGGACGACCTCGGCGTCGACGCCCAGCGCCCGGCCGGCGCCTTCCCGCACGACGATCGTCGGCGGCAGCGCGGCGGGCGCCGCGGCCAGCGCGGTGAGGGCGGCGGCGATGGCGGCTTCGCTGGTCGCGTCGACCCCGAACTGGCCCAGGACGGCGACGACGACGTCGTCGTCCACGTCCACCCAGACCCGGTCGGCGTTCTCGTACCGGGTGGCCACCCCGTAGCGGTCGGCGAGCTCGTGCAGGGCGGTGCGGGCGGGGATCTGTTCGGGCACGGGACCAGCATTCCGGTGCCCGGCCGTTCCCGCCATCCGCACGGGACGACGTCACTCCGGTGGCCCGGTGATCGCCCGCCCGGCCGATCTGCGGGCGGGCCCGTGACCTTCTAACTTCTCCTCATGGGTGTGCGGAGAACGCTGAACGTGGACGAGGTCCTGGCGCGCCAGGACTCCGGGGAGCTCAAACGGCGGCTGCGCGGACGCGACCTGGCCGGGTTCGGCGTCGGGATCATCATCGGCACCGGCATCTTCACCCTCGCCGGCGTGGAGGCGAAGACGCACGCGGGGCCGGCCGTGACGCTGTCGTTCGTGCTCGGCGCGGTCGTCGCCGGGCTGGCGGCGCTGTGCTACGCCGAGCTCGCCTCCAGCGTCCCGACGGCCGGGAGCGCCTACACCTACGCCTTCGCGACCCTCGGCGAGGTGTTCGCCTGGATCATCGGGTGGGACCTGCTGCTGGAGTTCGCCCTCGGCGCGGCGGTCGTCTCCCGCGGCTGGTCGGGGTACCTGGCGAACCTGCTCGGGCTGTCACCGGCGTGGTTCGGCGAGGACGCGAAGGTGAACGTCGGCGCCGTGCTGATCATCGCGGTGCTGACGGTGGTGGCCGTGCTGGGCATCAAGGAGTCGGCCTGGCTGACCAACCTGCTGGTGTGCGTCAAGGTCGCCGTCTGCGTGCTGGTGCTCGCGGTCGGCCTGTTCTTCGTCAAGGGCGCGAACCTGACCCCGTTCATCCCGCCGGCCCAGGCACCGCAGGGCGGTTCGTCGGTGCTGGAACAGCCGATCGTGCAGGCCGCGCTCGGGCTGGAGCAGTCGGTCTACGGCATCGCCGGGATGATCACCGCGGCCGCGGTGGTCTTCTTCGCCTACACCGGTTTCGAGGCGCTCGCGAACCTCGGCGAGGAGACGCTGAACCCGCGCAAGGACCTCCGCGTCGGCATCCTCGGCGCGCTCGGCGTGTGCGCGCTGCTCTACATCGGCGTGTCGATCGTGCTGACCGGGATGATCCCGTTCACCGACATCGACACCGGTGCGCCGCTGGCGGACGCGTTCGACCGGGTCGGCCAGCACTGGGTGGGCGCGCTGATCTCGCTCGGCGCGGTGACCGGGCTGACGTCGGTGATGATGGTCGAGCTGGTGACGATCGGCCGGATCGGCTTCGCGATGGGCCGCGACGGCCTGCTGCCGAAGGCGCTCGGCCGCACGCACCCGCGCTGGGGCACCCCGCACCGGATGACCATCGGCGGCGCGGGGCTGATCGCCGTGCTGGCGGCGTTCATCCCGATCTCCGAGCTGGCCGACATGGTCAGCATCGGCGCACTCTCGGCGATGATCATCGTCGCGGTGGCGGTGCCGGTGTTGCGGCGCCGCCGTCCGGACCTGGAGCGGCCGTTCACGGTGCCGTTCTCGCCCGTCGTCCCGGTGGTGGCGGCGCTGGCGTGCCTGTACCTGATGCTGAACCTCAACGTGCTGACCTGGATCCGGTTCGCCGCGTGGCTGGTGATCGGCCTGGTGATCTACTTCGCCTACGGGCGGCGGCACTCCCGGTTCGCCCCGGACGCCCCGGTCAGTCCCAAGGGGACGGACTGAGCCCGGCGACCCGGGCCGCTTCGCGCACCACGGCGGCCTGGCCGGTGTCGACGACCACGAGGACGCCGAGGCCGGCCAGCGCCGCCGTCACCCATTCGACGGGCTGGTCGTGCAACCCGTTGTCCCCCAACGACGGATAAGTGTCCACAACGGACAACAACGTGCCTTCGGCGCCGATGCGGATCCCGGCCAGGAGGACGAAGTGCCCGCCGGGCGGGCGCCAGCGGGACGTCCACAGAGGCGGGACGCCGGTGTCGAGGTAGTCGAGCAGCGCGCGTTCCGGGGTGTCGTGGGCGCCGAGCTCGGCGCCGTCGATCCGGGCGATCACCGCGACGCGCGGGACGTCCCACAGCCCGACCAGCAGGTCGAAGAGCGACTCGGTGGTCCACTCCCCCGTCACCGGCACCGCGGTGAGAGCGCCGCGCGACAGCGACCCGACGGCCGCCGCCAGCCCGGAAACCCGGGTGCCCGCCGCGGCCGGGTCGTCGACGACCGGCAGGGGCAGCCGGAACCCGGCGCGCCCGGCCTCGCCCCGCGGCCGCACCACCGGGCCGCGGACCGTGCCCGCGGCCGCCGCGACGGCGTCCTGGTCGGGTACGTCGAGCCCGGCCGCCCGGAGCGCGGCGAGCCCGCAGAACGCCGCGGCCAGGCCGTCTTTCTGGGGCAGTTCCGCCTGGGCCACCGCGGCCAGCCGGGCACCGCCCGGCAGCCACCGCACCCCGGACAGGTCCAGCTGCCCGCCGTCGATCCCCGAAGACATCGGTCCCCTCGAACCTCGTTCAGCCGTCGTCCGGCGCGAGTGTCAGCGCCGTCCTGACCAGAATAAGGTTCTCAGTACCGCCAAAGGTGGGCGGCGACGATCTCCTCGACCGGGCGTTCGGCCGCCCAGGCCGCGTCGGACGCCCGCACCGCGCGGAAGGCGCCCAGCAGCTCGTCTCCGAGCACCCCGGCGATCCGCGGCGCCGCCACGAGCGCGGCGTCCTGCGCCGCGGTGTCGGCGGGCAGCCGCCGCACGCCGCGGGCGTCCCGGTCGGCGTCCGGCCAGCCGCCCGGGTCCTCGCCGATCGGTTCGGGCAGCGCGGGCGCGTCCTCGATGCCGGCCATCCCGGCGGCCAGCACCGCGGCCAGCGCGAGGTACGGGTTGGCCGAGGCGTCGGAGGTCTTGAGCTCGACGTTCGCGTGGTCGGCGCCCAGCAGCGTCGAGCCGGGGACGTACCGCAGCGGCGCCTCCCGGTTTTCGACGCCCCAGAACGCGTACGCGCCGGCGAAGAAGCCGGGCCGCAGCCGCAGGGTCGACGGGACGCTCGGCGCGGTGATCGCGGTCAGGGCCGGCAGGTCGCGCAGCAGCCCGGCGAGGTACCCGGCGCCGTCTCCGCCGGGCCGCCCGGTCTCGTCGCTTTCGAGCAGGTTGCGGCCGTTGCGGCGGACGGAGGTGTGCAGGTGCCAGCCGTTCCCGGCCGCCCCGGCGCCGATCATCGGCGCGAAGCTGACGGCGAGCCCGTGCACGCGCGCGGCGGCGTGGATGGTCTGCCGCGCGAGCAGCTGGTCATCGGCGGCGGACACCGGATCGGTGGCGGCCAGCGACAGTTCGAGCTGCGCAACGCCGTACTCGGCGTGCAGCTGGCCGATCCGCAGGCCGTTGGCGGCGAAGTCGTGCAGCAGGGCGGCGACGAACCCGTCGAGACCGACGAGGGCGTGCGGGCTGTAGGCCGGCCCGGGGTGCCCGGGCGTGGCGAGGATGCCGGGGCTCCCGGCGGGAGCGACCGCGAATTCCAGCTCGTACCCGGCCCGGAACTCCAGCCCGCGCCGCGCGGCCTCGGCGACCTGCCGTTCGAGGACGGCCCGCTGGCAGTAGGGCCACGGGTCGCCCTCCCGGGTGAGCTGCCGGACGGGAGCCCAGGCGAGCGCGGGCTGCCCGGCAAGCCGCCGCAGCCGGTCGACGACGGGCACGAGCCGCACATCCCCGGACGGCGTGCCGAGGCCGGGGTGCGCGTAGGTGATGGCGTCGTGGCTGTCGAAGACGGCGAAGAGCGAGGTGACCCCCACACCTCGGGTGGCGGCATCGGCGAGCCCGGCGACGGGCACGATGCGAGAGCGCGGGATGCCGTTGTTGTCGGCCCAGGCGAGGTGGACACCGCCCACGCCGGCGGCGGCGAAGTCCTTCGCCGCGGCTGATGCCGCTTTCGTCATGGCCACCCGCTTTCGTGCCGCCCGGGGTAAGTATCACGGGTGGGCGGGATGGGGGCCACCACGATCCGGCGGTGGCGGTGGCCGGGGTTGGGGCCGCGCTGGACCTGGGTGCCTGACGGCCACGACGATCCGGCGGCGCCGCCCCGGGGAATCCTGCCGACCCCACGCCACCGCCCTTCCCTCACCCCGGTGGTTCCGACCCCGCCGCCTCGCGGCTCCGCAGCGCCACCCCCGCGACCACCGCGAGCGTCCCCGCCGCCTCCACCACGCTCGGTACCTGGCCGAGCAGCACGAACCCCATCACCCCCGCCGTCACCGGGAGCAGTGCCAGCAGCGTCGCGAACCGGGCCTGGCCCACCCGGCGCAACACCACCTGGTCGAGCCCGTACGGCACCACCGTCGACAGCACCCCCACCCCGACCCCCAGCAGCAGCAACCGTGGCGAGGACCACACCGGGCCCGTCCCCAGCGCCAGCGGGGACAACACCACCGTCCCCGCGAGGAAGCCGATCGCCAGGCTGTCGATGCCGTCGCCACCCACCGCCACCCGCTTGCCCAGGAGGATGTACCCCGCCCAGGCCAGGGCCGCGCCCAGGGCGAACGCCACGCCCCAGAAGCTGCCTCCGATGCGGACGTCCGCGATGGCCACCACGCCCGCCGCCACCAGGACCAGCGCCAGCGCGTCGCGCAGGGTCCGGGAGCCCAGGGCCGCCACCACCACCGGGCCCGCGAACTCCATCGCCACCGCCGTGCCCAGGGGGAGGCGGGCGATCGCCTCGTAGAACAGCACGTTCATGCCCGCCGTCACGACGCCGAACACGATCGCCAGCAGCAGCCGCCTGCCGCGCCAGGCCGCCCGGCCCGGGCGGCGCCACGCCAGCAGGACCACCGCCGCGCCGAGGCAGCGGAGCCAGGCCACGCCCGCCGGGGTCGCGTGGCCGAACAGGCCGACCGCGACCGCCGCTCCGGCGTACATCGAAATTCCGCTGAGAACGAACAAGAGCGGAGCGGGTACCGCGGAAAGCCGTCGCGGCGAAGTCACCGTACTCACCGTCCCATGGTGCCTGACCACGGAAAACGTAACTCTCCGGGTATTCGTCTCCTGGAATGCGGGATCCGGTTACGGCATCCGGGGTAAATCGACGTGACTCAGGTCCCACCGGCGCGGGAACACTTGCGAGCCGCGAAACGTCTGGAACAGTGGAAGCACGAACACGCGGAGCCGGAGGCGATCGCCGCCACCGGCAGCAGTCCCGAAGTGGGCGTAGCTGGATCGATGGCACCGGGCGACCGGTGCCGGGACGGAGGGAGACCCCCATGACATCGCCGACGCTCACCCGCCCCGAACTGACCGCCGCCGACCGCTGTGACCGGTGCGGAGCAGCAGCTCAGGTACGCGCTGTCCTCTCCGGAGGCGGCGAACTGCTCTTCTGCGGGCACCACGCCCGCGAGCACGAGGCCAAGCTCAAGGAACTGTCCGCCGACATCCAGCGGTAACACAGACGTAGGGAAAGGCGGCCGGTGCGCACAGGCACCGGCCGCCTTTCTGCATCTTGCAGATCGAGTCTTATTCGGGCTAGGCCGCCGCACCCACCCACCCGGCCGCCGCCGGGCAGCGCCAGTCATGCGGCGGCCGACGGCTGAATAAGGCTCGCCGCGTGTCGGATATCACGTTATGGCGGCGAACCGCAGTGATTGCGGACACGAAAGCGGACAGAAAATCAGACAGAATCCAGCACCACTTCGAACGCCACCTCGGCCGCACCCAGCAGCCGCCCGTCGGCGCCCAGCGCCGAGCTGACGATCCGGGTGCCGCCGACCGCACGGCTCACCAGGCTGCGCCGCCGGACCTCGGTGCCGACGTGCCGCAGCACCGCCTCCGGCAGCACCGTCAGCAGGTCGCCGAGGATCACCAGCTGCGGCCCCAGCAGGTTGACGACGTTGATCAGCCCCAGGGTCAGCCACTCGGCGAACTCCGCGAGCCGCGTCATCGCCGCCTCCGGGTCGCGGCCCAGCTCGCGCAGCTCGAACAGGATCGCCCCGCGCGCGGTGTCCTCGGCCAGGCCGAGCGCCCGGCACAGCGCCGCTTCGCCGACCTCGGTCTCCCAGCAGCCGCTGCTCCCGCAGTAGCACGCGCGGCCGTCCGGGCGGATCACCATGTGCCCGATCTCGCCGACGTACCCCGAGCCGCCGCGCAACGCCGAGCCTTCGGCGATCACACCGCCGCCCACACCGACGTCCGCCGAGATGTACACGATGTCGGACGCCCCGCGGGCGGCCCCGCGCAGGTGCTCGGCCACCGCGCCGAACTCGGCGTCGTTGCCGACCAGGATCGGGATCTGCAGCACGCCGCCGAGCCGCTCGCCCAGGGCCACGTCGGTCCAGCGCAGGTTCGGGGCCTCGTGCACGTGCCCGTCCGCGCGCCGGACGACGCCGGGCACCGACACCCCGGCCGCCACCGGGGTCACGTCGAGGTCGCCGGCCAGGATGGCCGTCGACTCGATGATGTGGGTGATGACCTCCTCGGGCTGGCCCATCCGGCCGCGCAGGTTCCAGCTGTTGCGGCCCAGGATCTGGCCGCCCAGCCCGACCAGGGCGATCGCGACGTGCTCGACCTGCAGGTCGACCGCGAGCACGACCGCCGCGTGCGGCTGGGGCAGGACCAGGAGCGAGGGGCGGCCCGCCCCTCGTCCCGGCCTCGGCACCTTCTCCTCGACGACACCGGCTTCGGCGAGCCCGTCGACGAGGGTCTTGATCGTGCTCCGGTTGAGCCCCAGCTGGGTCGCCAGGGTCGCCCGGGTGCTCGGCCCGCCGACGTGCAGCAGGCGGAGCAGGGTCGTGCGGTTGTGCCGGCGCACCTCGTCCGGTCGAGCGACGGGTGTGCTGGTCACGGGCTTTATCATTCCATGCTGGCTCAGCGCGCCGACGCAGCCGCGCGGCGCCGGGACAGCGCGTCGACCGTGGCGGCGAGCAGCAGGACCAGACCGGTGATGATGTTGACCACCGCGGCCGGCTGCTTGAGCAGGCCGAGACCGTTGATGACGACCGCGATCACGAGCCCGCCGACCACCGCGTCGGACACCCGGCCCTTGCCGCCGAACAGCGACGTGCCGCCGATGACGGCCGAGCCGACCGCGAACAGCAGCGTGTTGAGGCCACCGGACTGCGGGCTGACCGAACCGACCTTCGACGCGGCGACGATGCCGCCGATGGCCGCGATCGCCGAGCCGATGACGAACACGCTCGCCCGGATCTTCGGCACGTCGATACCGGCGCGGCGGGCAGCTTCCTTGTTGCCGCCGACCGCGTAGACGTACCGGCCGTACCGGGTCCGGTTGAGCACGTAAGTCCCGGCCACCAGCAGCACCAGCATGATCGGGATGACGTACGGGACGCCCTCGATCGTGACGACCGCCTTGTTCGGCGAGCGGTTGATCGTCAGCAGCCAGGTGCCGATCGCCGAGAGCACGACGAGCGCGCCGACCTTGACCATCACCAGCGCCGTCGGCTGGACGACCAGGCCGCGCTGGAGCCGCTTGAAGTGGCTGGTCAGCGTGATGACCGCGAACCCGCCGGCCGCGAGGAGGAAGAAGATCCAGCTGCCCAGGATGTTCAGGTTGCCGTTGGCGATCTTGTACAGGACGTCCGAGTTGCTGATGCCGATCGTGCCGCCCTCACCGATGAACTGCAGCAGGACGCCCTGCCACACGATGAACAGCGCCAGCGTCACGACGAAGGACGGCATGCCGATCTTCGACACGAGGAAGCCGGTGATGCAGCCGATCGCGGTGCCGACGCAGATGGCCAGCAGGATCTCCAGCCAGGCGTTGGCCGGGACACCGATCGCGACGAGCAGCAGGCCGACCAGCGACAGCGCGGCGCCGGCCCAGATCCGCTGGTAGGCGGACAGCAGCATGGCCAGCGCCAGCACCCCGATGAACGTGATGAACACGCCGGTGCCCATGTTGCCCAGCAGGTTGCCGTTCTGGACGTAGTGCAACGCCATCACCGACGCGGCGACACCGGAGGCCACACCGGCGGCGAGGTCGATCTCGCCGAGCAGCAGCACGAACACGATGCCCATCGCGATGATGATGACGCCCGCGCCCTGCGGGAACACGTTGGCGATGTTGGCCAGCGTGAAGAAGTTGTCCGACAGCGCGCTGAACAGGATGACCAGCACGAGCAGGCCGAACAGCGAAGGCAGCGCGCCGAGTTCGCCGGCCCGGAGGCGGGCGAAGTAGTCGCGGACGGCTTCGCCGGGTGACATCGATGTCGTGTCGATGCCGAAGTCGGAGATCGCCCCGGTGGGGGCCTGGGTCTGCGCGAGCGCGTCGGCGGGGGTGCCGACCTCGTGCTTGGCAGGGGTTTCAGTCATTTCCGGTTCTTTCTTCCCGCTCACAGGACCACGGCTTCGGGCCGGGCCAGGCCGAGGTCACCGGAGCGACCGGCGGTGATCAGTTCCACGACCTGGCCGTGGGTGACGTCCTTCGTGTGCACCTCGGCGACGAGCCGGCCGAGGTAGAGCACGGCGATGCGGTCGGCGACCTCGAACACGTCGGCCATGTTGTGGCTGATCAGCACGACCCCCAGGCCCTGCTCGGCCAGCCGGCGGACCAGGTCGAGCACCTGCCGGGTCTGCGCGACGCCGAGGGCGGCGGTCGGCTCGTCCAGCACGACGACCTTGCTGTTCCACAGCACCGACTTCGCGATGGCGACGGTCTGCCGCTGGCCACCGGACAGCGAGGAGACCGGCGTGCGGACCGACTTCACGGTCCGGACCGAGAGGGAGGCCAGCGTCTCGCGGGCGGCCTTCTCCATGCTGGCTTCGTCGAGCTTCCAGGAACTGCCGCGTTCGCGGCCGAGGAACATGTTCTGGACGATGTCGAGGTTGTCGGCGAGCGCGAGGTCCTGGTAGACCACCTCGATGCCGAGCTCGGCCGCGTCCTTCGGGCCGCGGATGTGGGCGTCCTCGCCGTTGAACCGCACGGCCCCCGAGTCGTACGGGTGGATGCCGGCGATGCACTTGACGAGCGTCGACTTGCCGGCGCCGTTGTCGCCGACCAGTGCGGTCACTTCGCCCGCGCGCACGTCGAAGTCCACGTCGTGGAGGACGTGGACCGGCCCGAAGCTCTTGTTCAGGCCCTTGATCTCGAGAATGGGCTCACTCATGGATGGGCTTTCTCCTGGGTGGGGACCGGGCCGGGACGCGCCGTCGGGGTGCGCGTCCCGGCCCGGCTGTTCAAGGGGTGGTGCGGGGGCTCAGGAGATGCCGAGCGAGCTGCACTTGGCGGCGAGGTCGCCACCGCAGATCTCGGTCGCCTTCACGTAGCCCTGGGTGACGACGGTCTTGATGTCCTTGGCCAGGATCGTCGTCGGGGTCAGCAGCACGGACTTGATGTCGCGGTTGCCCTTCGGGTCGTGCAGCTTGCCGGTCGCGATGGCGTCGGCACCGGCCTTGTCGCCCTTGGCCAGCGCGGCGGCCAGCTTGGCGCTCGCCTCCGCCTCTTCCTTGATCGGCTTGAAGACGGTCATGTACTGCTCGCCGCGCATGACCGCCATGAGGCCGTCCGCGGTGGCGTCCTGGCCGGTGACCGGGATCTTGCCGTTGAGGCCGTTCTTCTTGAGGATGGTGATGACCGCGCCCGCCAGGCCGTCGTTCGCCGCGACAACGCCGTCGACCTTGCCGCCGTTGGCCTGGAAGATCTGCTCGAACGTGGTGCCGCCGAGCTGGTTGTCCCAGTCGTTGATCGGCTGCTTCTGGATCCGCTTGAGCGCGCCGGAGGAGAACAGCGGCTCGAGGACGGAGTCCTGGCCGTTGGTGAACAGCGTGGCGTTGTTGTCGGTCGGGGCGCCCTCGATCTGGACGACGCCCGCGCCCTTCTTGTCCTTGAGCGCGTCGGCCATGGCCTGGCCCTGCAGCTGGCCGACCTTCTCGTTGTCGAACGAGACGTAGTACTCGGCGCTGCCGCCGAGGCTCGGGCGGTCGTAGTTGATGACCGGGATGCCCGCGGTCTTCGCCTTGGCCTCGACGGCGGCACCGACGGCCGGGTCGGACGGGGCGATGATCAGGACCTTGACGCCGGAGCTGATGAAGCCGTCGGCCAGCGTGGAGAACTTCTGGGCGTCGCCCTGGGCGTTCTGGACGTCGGCGTCGAAGCCCTGCGCCGCGAGGGCGGCCTGGAGCATCGGCTTGTCGAAGGCTTCCCAGCGGGCCGAGCTGGCGGTCTCCGGCAGGATGACGCCGACCTTGCCGCTGGCACCGCCGGCGGCGGCCGGGGCGGACGAGGAAGCGGAGTTGCTCCCGGTGCCCCCGCTGTTCGAACTGTTGGTACCGCAAGCGGTCAGCACCAGGCCGGTGCTCACCGTGGCGGCGAGGAGGGTAAGGGTTCTGCTGCGCATCCTCGTTCCTTCCGGATCCAAGCATTGGTGACGAGCGGCCGTCGGCGTGTGCTTCGGGCCAGCGAGGCGGCGATCCGGGAGGCCCGGCGCACCGTCGCGCATATGTTGTGGGCGACAACATATGCCGCTGAGCGGCTGCGGGGAAGATAGCTGGATCGATTAAATGACACCAATTGGACACGGTTCGGCAACACGGGCTGAACCTCGCCCGGAAAGAGTAGATCCGCTGACGATGTGATCGCCAGCACTCACGGTTAGTTACATCGAGGTTTCACGAGGCTGTGACCTTGCTCCGGTCGTGTACACCCAGCGCAACCTGTGGCGAACCCACGACACCGGCGCGCGTTTGGTCGCCGACTTGCGGACTTGGCCGCCGGAACTGCCCGATCGGCCACTGCGCCCGGGACGGACGGGCGAGCCGCCGGTGACAGAGTGATACACAGCGTCACAAGCCCGGCGGTGCGGTGACGCAGCCGCCCCGGAGACGGACGGTGATCGCCGGAACTTCAGCCTCCCGGGCGACAGCGGGCGAGGCCCGCCGCCGTCACCAGGACCGCAGCGTGACGATCCGCTCCTCGAGCTGCTCGACGGTCGCCATCGCGGTCACCGGGCCGCCGCAGACCCGGCGCAGCTCGTTGTGGATCGCCCCGTGCGGCTTCTTCGTCCGGTGGTGGTACATCCCCACCAGCGCGTTCAGCTCCTTGCGCAGGGCACCGAGCCGCTCGCTCACCGACTGCGGCCGGGCCGTCGGCGGCGGTGCCTGCTCCTTGGCCGGCTTCCGCCGCTTCTCGTCCGCGACCTGCTCTTCCTGGCGCTTGCGCAACAGCGCCCGCACCTGGTCCGGCTCCAGCAACCCAGGTAGGCCCAGGTACTCCTGCTCCTCGTCGGACCCCGAGAACACCGCCGTGCCGAACGAGTTGCCGTCGTAGATGACCTGGTCGAGCTCGGCCGAGGCGCCCAGCGAGGTGAACGCCTTCTCCTCCTCGCCCGGCTCGTCCTCGGTGCGGTTGGCCTGGGCCAGGAGTTCGTCCTCCCAGCCCTCCTTCTCGCGGTGCGGCTTGCCCAGGACGTGGTCGCGCTGGGCCTCCAGCTCGCTCGCCAGCTCCAGCAGCACCGGCACCGACGGCAGGAAGACGCTCGCCGTCTCGCCCTTCTTGCGCGCTCGCACGTACCGGCCGATCGCCTGGGCGAAGAACAGCGGGGTCGACGCGCTCGTCGCGTACACACCGACCGCCAGGCGCGGGACGTCGACGCCTTCCGAGACCATCCGGACCGCCACGATCCAGCGCTCGTTCGTCTCGGAGAACTCCTTGATCCGGCCCGATGCCTTCGGGTCGTCCGAGAGCACCAGCGTCGGCATCTCGCCGGAGATCCGCTCGAGGATCTTCGCGTACGCCCGCGCCGACTCCTGGTCCGTCGCGATCACCAGGCCGCCCGCGTCCGGCACGCTCTGGCGGACCTGCGACAACCGCGTGTCGGCCGCCTGCAGCACCGCCGGGATCCACTCGCCCGCCGGGTCGAGCGCCGTGCGCCACGCCCGGGCGTTCTGCTCCGCCGTCAGCGGCTCGCCGAGCCGCGCGGTGAACTCCTCGCCGGCGCTGGTCCGCCAGGACGCCTCACCCGAGTACGCCAGGAAGACGACCGGCCGGACCACGCCGTCGGCCAGCGCGTCCGCGTAGCCGTACGAATGGTCGGCCTTGCTGCGCTGGAAGCCGCCTGAATCCGGCTCGTAGGTGACGAACGGGATGGCCGAATCATCCGAGCGGAACGGGGTCCCGGTCAGCGACAGGCGCCGGACGGCCGGGGTGAACGCCTCGCGGATCGCGTCACCCCAGCTCTTCGCGTCGCCGCCGTGGTGGATCTCGTCGAGGATCACCAGGGTCTTGCGGTTCTCCGTGCGCACCCGGTGCAGCGTCGGGTGCGCCGCGACCTGCGCGTACGTCAGCGCGACGCCGTTGTAGTCCGACGACGTGACACCGGTGGTGTTGCGGAAGTTCGAGTCGATGGCGATGCCGGCCGCCGCGGCCGAGGCCGCCCACTGGTGCTTGAGGTGCTCGGTCGGGGTCACGATGGTGACCGCCTCGATCGTGCGGTCGCTCAGCAGTTCCGCGGCGATCCGCAGGCCGAACACCGTCTTGCCGGCGCCGGGCGTCGCCACCGCGAGGAAGTCCTTCGGCTTCTGCGTCAGGTACTTGGTGAGCGCCCGCCGCTGCCACGCCCGCAGCGGGCGCGCGGTCGAGTCCTTCTCCGCGGGAGGCGCCCCGAGCTGCGTCTCCGTCATCCCGGCCCTCCCCCTCTCATGTGCGTTGACGTGCGAAAACCCTCACTGTGGTACCGACTTCTGTGTCAGCGACTGCGGTGAGGGCACTGGAGCGAGTCTACCGGCCGGGTCCGACAGTTCCGGGCACCGGCACGGGTGATGTCCGCCGACACGCCCGGCCGCAGGGGGTGTGACGAGCCAAATCAGCACGGATGGACCATGCTGGACACGTCATGGGTGAGGTGCAGCCGTCCGCAGCGACGAAGGTGGCCCGCAAGGGGCCGTGGCGGCTCGTCACGCGCACGTTCGCCAAGGCGTGGGAGGGCAACATCTTCTCCGAGGCCGCCGAGGCGGCCTTCTGGCAGACCCTGTCGCTCCCGCCGCTGCTGCTCGGCCTCCTCGGCAGCCTGGGCTTCGTCGGCGAGTGGTTCGGGCAGGACGTCGTCTCGGCGGTGCACGACCGGATCATCGGCTTCTGCCGGACGGTGTTCAGCCAGAACGCCGTCCACGACATCATCGAGCCGACCGTCAACAGCATCCTCACCGTCGGCAAGGGCGAGATCGTCTCGGTCGGCTTCCTCATCTCGCTGTGGGCGGGTTCGTCGGCGATGTCGTCGTTCGTGGACGCGATCACCGTCGCGCACGACCAGTACGGCGTCCGCAACGACGTCTGGCAGCGGATCTTCGCGCTCCTGCTCTACCTGTGCGGCCTGGTGATCCTCGTGGTCGGGCTGCCGCTGCTGGCGATCGGCCCCGACCTGCTGCCGGAGTTCTTCCCGCTGGCCTGGCGCCCCACCGTGACGTCGTGGGTGAGCGCACTGTACTTCCCCACCCTCGGGGTGATGATCACCCTCGCGCTGACCACGTTGTACAAGCTCGCGCTGCCGCGGAAGCTGCCGTGGCACCGCGGGCTGCCGGGCGCGGTGCTCGCCATGGTCGTGTTCCTGCTGTCCTCGGTCGGCCTGCGCGTCTACCTGAACTGGATCACCAAGACCGGCTACACCTACGGCGCGCTGGCCGCGCCGATCGCCTTCCTGCTGCTGATGTTCTTCATCGGGCTGGCCGTCGTGGGCGGCGCGTACTTCAACAGTGCGATCCAGGAACTGTGGCCGGCCAAGGCGACCCGGCGGCAGCGGCGCAAGTGGCGGCGGCTGGAGATGGAACGCGCTTCCGAGCGGCTGCGCTCGGAAGACGGCCGCAAGCTGTGGGACCGCTCGACCACGCCGCTGCGGCGCCCGCGCGCCGAAGACGTCTCCCCCAACGGCAGCGAGCCCGAGCCGTCCGAAGAGGACACGCCGTCACCGAGCGCACCCGAACCGGCACCCAGCGCTGCTCAGGGTCGCGGGTCCCCCGAAGGGACGACCCGGAATCCACCCCCAGGCTGAGTCGCTCCTCAGCAACGGCGTGAAAGGCTTCGCGGGCCATTGACGGCGGCGGGGGTCGCCGCGTTCCCGAGGGGGTTTTCACGCCATGTCCGTGCTGGCCAGACTGAGCCTGCGCAACCGGAGCCTGATCGGCCTGCTCGCGCTGGTCGTCGTCGGCTTCGGTGCCTTCGCGCTGCCGCAGCTCAAGCAGCAGCTCTTCCCGTCCCTGCAGTTCCCGCAGGCGCAGATCGTCACCGCGTACCCGGGCGCCTCGCCGGACGCGGTCGACCGGCAGGTCTCCGAACCGCTCGAAGGCGGGCTCCAGGGCCTGAAGGGCCTCGAGCAGATCACGTCGACGTCGTCGGACGGCGTCTCGCGGGTCGTCGCGCAGTTCGCGTTCGGCACGGACATCGACGCCGCCGTCTCGCAGATCCAGCAGGTGGTCAACCAGGTCCGCCCGCGGCTGCCGCAGAACACCGAGCCCGCCGTGTCCGCCGGCAGCACCGACGACCTGCCGGTGGTGCTGGTCGCCGCGGGCACCACCGGGGACCCGCAGGCGCTCGCGCCCGCGCTGACCGACCAGGTCGCGCCGGAGCTGCGGAAGATCGACGGCGTCCGCACGGTCACCGTCACCGGCGTGCAGCAGCCGCGGGTCACCATCACGCTCGACTACGCGAAGCTCGCGGCGGCCGGGGTCGACCCGGCGTCGATCGCGACCACGCTGCAGACCGCGGGCGCCGCGGTGCCGGCCGGGTCGCTGACCGAAAACGGCAAGACGCTGTCGGTGCAGGTCGGCGGCGGACAGACCACTGTGGACACGCTGCGCAACCTCTACCTGACACCCGCCGCGCGGGCGGGCGCTCCGGCGCGCGGCCCGGTGAAGCTGGGTGACGTCGCCGACGTCCAGACCGGGTTCGCGCCGCCGACGTCGATCACGCGCACCAACGGCAAGCCCAGCCTCGGGCTCTCGGTCACCATGGTGGACAACGGGAACGCCGTCGCGATCTCGCAGGCGGTCCGCGACAAGCTGCCGGACCTGGCGAAGAAGACCGGCGCCGAGATGAGCGTCGTGTTCGACCAGGGCACCCCGGTGAAGGACGCGATCAGCGGCCTGACCACCGAAGGCCTGCTGGGCCTGGCGTTCGCCGTCGTCGTCATCCTGCTGTTCCTGCTGTCGGTGCGCTCGACGCTGGTGACCGCGGTGTCGATCCCGCTGTCGGTGGTGGTCGCGCTGCTGGCGCTGTGGACCGGCGACCTGTCGCTCAACCTGCTCACCCTCGGCGCGCTGACCATCGCGATCGGCCGGGTGGTCGACGACTCGATCGTCGTGCTGGAGAACATCAAACGCCATCTCGCGTACGGGGAGGAGAAGGACCGCGCGGTGCTCGACGGCGTCCGCGAGGTGGCCGGCGCGGTCACTTCGTCCACGCTGACGACGGTTGCGGTGTTCCTGCCGATCGCGTTCGTCGGCGGGTTCGTCGGCGAGCTGTTCTCGCCCTTCGCGATCACGGTGACGGTGGCGCTGCTGGCGTCGCTGCTCGTCTCGCTGACCGTGGTTCCCGTGCTGGCGTACTGGTTCCTGAAGCGGCCGGAGGTCCCGGCGGACCCGGTCGAGGCCGAGCGGGCGCGCGAAGCGGCCGTCGAGAAGGAGCGCCGCAGCCTCCTGCAGCGGGCCTACCTGCCGGTGATCCGGTTCGCGACCCGGCGGCGGCTGACCGTCGTGCTGCTGGCCCTGCTGATCTTCGCCGGCACTGTGGGACTCGCGACACGGCTGAACACGAACTTCCTCGACCAGTCCGGCGGCACCACGCTGAACATGACGCAGAAGCTGCCCGCCGGCACCAGCGTCGAGGCGAAGGAGAAGGCAGCCACGGCCGTCGAGCAGGCCCTCTCCGCCGAGCCCGCGGTGCAGACCTACCAGGTCAGCATCGGCGGCGGCGGGGCGTTCGGCTTCGGCGGCGGGACCAACACGAGCATCTCCGTCACCGTCGCCAAGGACACCGACCTCGACGCGCTGTCGGACCGGCTGCGGTCGAAGCTGACGTCACGGCCCGAACTGGGCGAGGTCAAGATCGGCGCGGACGCGTCCGGGTTCAACTCCGACCAGGTCTCGGTGACGGTGACCGCGCCGTCGGAGGCGGCGCTGAAGCCGGCGTCCGACCAGGTGGCGCAGGCGCTGCGCGGGGTGTCCGGGCTGACCGAGGTGTCGAGCGACCTGAGCGTCGGCTCGCCGCGGGTGCAGGTCGAGGTGGACGACGCCGCGGCCGCCGCGCGCGGGCTGTCGGCGAGCACCATCGGGCAGATCGCCAACCAGGCGATCGCCGGGCGCACGGTGACGCAGCTGCCGGTCGACGGGCAGCGCACGGACATCGTCCTGCGTGCCGGCACCGCGCCGGCCACAGTGGAGCAGGTTCGCGGGTTGCCGATCCCGGGCCCGGGCGGTGTCGTCCGGCTCGACGAGGTGGCAAAGGTGTCCACTGTGGACGGGCCGGCGTCGGTGCACCGCACCGGCGGCGACCTGAGCACCACGGTGACCGCGAAGAACACCGGCAACGACCTCACGAAGACCACCGCGGACATCAAGTCCAAACTGGACGGTCTGACGTTCACCGGAGGGGCGGCGTACTCGCTCGGCGGCGTGAGCCAGGACCAGCAGGAGGCGTTCTCGAACCTGTTCCTGGCGCTGCTGGCGGCCATCGCGATCGTGTTCCTGATCATGGTGGCGACGTTCCGGAGCCTGATCCAGCCGCTGATCCTGCTCGTGTCGATCCCGTTCGCGGCGACCGGCGCGATCGGGCTGCTGCTGGCCACCGGCACCGCGCTCGGCCTGCCGTCGCTGATCGGGATGCTGATGCTGGTCGGCATCGTCGTGACCAACGCGATCGTGCTGATCGACCTGATCAACCAGTACCGCGCCGAGGGGATGAGCGTCGCCGACGCGGTCACCGAAGGCGGACGCCGCCGGCTGCGGCCGATCCTGATGACCGCGGCGGCGACGATCTTCGCGCTGGTCCCGATGGCCCTGGGCATCACCGGCCAGGGCGGGTTCATCGGCCAGCCCCTGGCGATCGTGGTGATCGGCGGCCTGGTCAGCTCCACGTTGCTGACCCTGGTCCTGGTCCCGACCCTCTACACGATGGTCGAGACCCGCAAGGAACGCCGGCGCGCCCGCCGCGACGCCCGCCGAACCCCGGCCCAGGCCCCCGAATCGGAGTCCCTGAACCCGGAACTCGCGTGACCCGAGGGGCATCACCCGTGATCGAGGAGGCAGCTCGCGTGATCGGACGGGCATCGGAGTGATGCCCCGCCCATCACGCGTGATGCCCCTCTGATCACGGGTGATGCCCCGCCAGACACGGGTGAAGCCCGTTACTGGCGGAAGCGGTAGGTCCTGCTGTCCCAGAGGATGCAGATGCTCGGGGCCATGACCACCACGCGGAGGGTGTTGTCGCGCTCGTCGAAGTCGATGCCTTCGACCTCGAACGAGCCCGAGCAGCCGCTGCGGAGCGGGAGCTGGCCCAGGGACGTGACGTGGGCGGTGACGTCCGAGCCGTTCAGCACCGCGGCCAGGTCGACCTGGAGGAGCGGTTTCGTGGTGCCGAAGAGGCTGCCGTCCGGGTCGTCGGACGCGCAGAGGAGGCGGGTCGCCGTCTGGAAGTCGCAGCCCTGGACGTCGCGGACCGCGTGGTCCAGGCGGATCGCGCCGGCCAGCGGCAGGTTCTGCGCCGGGTTCGTGGCCACCACGCCGGGCATCGGGTGCACCAGGAGCCGGTCCATGGTGCCCCACTCCCCCGCCACCAGCCAGTGCGCGTCCGGCGACACCGCGGCGAAGGAGTTGTTGTTCGCCTCCCACGACTCGAGGTTGTGCTTGTAGTTCGCCCACGAGCCGTCCGGGGCCTGGACGCGGAACAGCTTCGCGCCGCGGTCGTCACGCTGGTAGGGCTCGACGTACCAGCCCTGGGCCGAGCCCGGGTCGCCGACGTGGTTCCAGCCCTGCGCGTTCAGGTCGGCCGGGATCGTGCCGATCCCGGTGTAGCGGATCGTCGTGCCCGACGGGCGGACGATGGTCGCGAGGCCCTGGCTCTCGTCGAGGGCCCGGGCGTTGTCGGAGCCGACCTCCGTCCAGCCGGTGACGGCCTGGGCCAGCGCGGGCGAGACCACGGCGAGCAGGGCGACGAGGGTGAGCACGATCCCGGTTCTGCGCATGTGCGACTCCGGTGGGTGGGGGGAACCTGGCCCGCTGGATTTACCAGGACCGCCCCACCCGGCACACCCGCCGAATGAAGGTTTTTCACGTTTGTTCGGCGACTTGTCCCGTTCCGGACAGCAGAAAGCCCCGGCGGGGGGTGCCCCGCCGGGGGTTCAGGCCCGGCTCACTTACCGGGGCGGAGACTGTCGTAGATCTCCTTGCAGGCCGGGCAGACCGGCGACCCGGGCTTCGGCGACTTCGTCACCGGGAAGACCTCGCCGCACAGCGCCACCACGTGAGTGCCCATGACCGCGCTCTCGGCGATCTTGTTCTTCTTCACGTAGTGGAACATCTTCGGCGAGTCGTCGTCGGTGGTGTCCGTGCCCTCGGGCGTGGTTTCCGGCTTCGTCAGCGTCTCGGTGCTCACCCGACCATTGTGCCCGAGTCCCGCCGGACCTCCCGCGATCGGCCCTCGGCCTGGCAGGATCCCCGGCATGTTCCAGAAGGTGCTCGCGACGTTCGGCTCGGGCGGGGCGCGGATCGACGCCCGCCTGCTCGACCGCACCGCCGCCCCCGGCCGCCCGCTCCACGGTGAGGTGCTGCTGCTCGGCGGCGAGGTCGACCAGGAGATCAACGGGCTCTCGGTGACGCTGCTGGCGCGCGTGCAGGTGCCCGGCGGCGAGAAGACCGAAGACCTCCCGTTCGGCACGCGGCACCTGGTCGGCAGCGAGGTCATCCGGGCGGGGCAGCAGATCAGGGTGCCGTTCGAGGTGCCGCTGCCCTGGGAGACGCCGGTGACCAGCGTCTACGCCAAGCCGCTGGCCGGCATGGCAGTCGGCGTCCGTGCCGAGCTCGACCTGGCCGCCGCGGTGAGCGACCCGTTCGACGCCGACGCCGTCGCGGTCGAGCCGCTGCCGGCGCAGAAGCGGATCCTCGACGCGCTGAGCCGGCTCGGCTTCACCTTCCGCGAGGCGGTCCTCGAGCCGGGCCGGGTCGACGGCGCCGCCCAGCAGCTGCCGTTCTTCCAGGAGATCCGCTTCACGCCTTCGCCGCGCTTCGCGAGCGTCTTCTCCCAGGTCGCGGTCACCTTCCTGGCTTCGGCCGAACGCACCGACGTCGTGCTGGAGGTCACCAAACGGGTCCGGGTGAGCAAGACCGGCGGGTTCGGCGGCCGCGGCCAGGACTTCCTCGGGATGTTCACCATGAAGCCGGACGTCAACTGGGAGAAGCAGCTCGAGGACTGGCTCGACCAGGTCGCCCGGCCGCGCGGGATCTTCGACTAGCCATGGAGTGGTCCGAAGCGATCACCGAGCTGGGCGGCGAGCCCGGGGCCTGGCCGCGGCTCGAAGCCCGCTACGCCGAGCCCCATCGCCGCTACCACACGCTCGCGCACGCGGCCGCCGTCGCGCGCGACTCCGCCTGGCTGGCCGAAGACCTCGGCGACGCCGAACGCGCGATCGTCGCCGTCGCGGCCTGGACGCACGACGTCGTGTACGACGCGAAGCCCGGCGAAGACGAGCGAGCCAGCGCCGCCTGGGCCCGCGCAGCCTTGGCAGGAGTCGCCGAAGCGCACGTCGAGCGCGTCGAAGGGCTGATCCTCGCCACGATCGGGCACGACGCGCCGCCGGGCGACCTCCTGGCCACCGCCCTCCTCGACGCCGACCTCGCCGTCCTCGGCGCACCCGAAGCGCAGTACGCCGACTACGCCCGCGGAGTGCGCGAGGAGTACGCGAAGTACCCCGACGACGTCTGGCGCGAAGGGCGCATCGCGGTCCTGGAACGCATGCTCGCGCGCGAGCTCTACCGCAGCGAACCCGCGCGGACACGCTGGGCGAGCGCCGCCGAGCGGAACCTCACCACCGAGCTGACCCACTGGCGCGGCGGGCGGACCGATCACCGATGATGGTCCCTCGTGACTACCGCACTCTCGCTGCACGAAGAGGTCGCCTCGGCGCTGCGTGACGGGCACCCCGTCGTCGCGCTGGAGAGCACCATCCTGTCCCACGGCCTGCCGCCGGGCCGCAACCTCGACGTCGCCCGCCGCCTCGAAGGCGTGGTCCGCGACGGCGGGGCCGTGCCGGCCACGATCGCGGTGCTCGACGGACGGGTCGTCGTCGGCCTCTCCCCCGCCGAGCTCGAGCGGGTCTGCGCGCCGGACGCCGGCCTGGACAAGCTGTCGCTGCGCGACCTCGGCCCGGCCGTCGGCCTCGGCCGCTCGGGCGCGACCACCGTGGCGAGCACGTCGGCGCTGGCCGCCGCGGCCGGGATCGGGATGTTCGCCACCGGCGGCCTCGGCGGCGTGCACGTCGGCGCCGCGCAGTCGTGGGACGTCTCGGCCGACCTCGGCGTGCTGGCGAAGGTGCCGACCGTGGTCGTCTGCTCCGGCGTGAAGTCGGTGCTCGACATCCCGGCCACCCTCGAAGTGCTGGAGACGAACTCGGTGCCCGTGCTGGGCTACCGCACGAGCGACTTCCCGGCGTTCTACCTGCGCTCGTCGGGCCACCAGGTCGGCTGGCGGGTCGACGACCCGAAGCAGGCCGCCGCCGTCATCGACGCGCACCGCGCGTACGCGGGTTCGGGCGTCCTGCTGGCGAACCCGATCCCCGAAGCGTCCGAAATGGACAAGGACCTGCACGACCGGCTGCTCGCCGAGGGTCTCGCGCTCGTCGCGGAGCAGGGTGTGCACGGCGCCGACGTCACGCCGGTCCTGCTGGAGCACTTCCACACCGCGAGCGGCGGCGTGAGCATCGACGCGAACGAAGCGCTGGTGCTGAACAACGCCAAGCTGGCCACCGAGGTCGCGGTGGCACTGGCATGAACAGGATCGTGGTGGTCGGCGACGCGGCCCTGGACGTGATCGCCCGGCACGACAAGCCGCTGCCGCACGGCGGCGACGCGCGCGCGAAGATCCGGTTCACCGGCGGCGGCTCGGGCGCCAACACGGCGCTGTGGCTGCGGCACCTCGGCGCGGAGACGACGCTGGTCGCGCGGATCGGCGACGACCCGGGCGGCCGGCTCATCCGCGCCGAGCTGGAGGCCGCGGGCGTGCGGTGCGCGTTCGCCGTCGACGCCGAGGCGCCGACCTGCTGCGTCGTCGTGATGGTCGACGGCTCCGGGCAGCGCAGCATGCTGGCCGACCGCGGAGCGAACCAGCGGTTCGCGCCCGAAGACGTCACGCCCGAAGCGCTCGAAGGGGCGAGCCACCTGCACCTGTCCGGTTACGTGCTGCTCGACCCGCCGTCGCGCGCGGCCGGGCTCGCCGCGCTGGCCGCGGCTCGCGAAGCGGGCCTGACGACGTCGGTCGACCCGCAGGCCGCCGCGCACATCACCGACCCGGCCGCCTTCCTGGCCGACGTCCGGGGCGTGGACCTGCTGATGCCGAACACCGAGGAACTGGTCGCGCTGACCGGTTCGGCGGACCCGGCGTCGGCGAAGGAGCTGCTCGGCACGGTCGGCGCGGTGGTCGTCACCGCCGGGCTCGACGGCGCTAGCTGGGTGGACGCGGACGGCGTCACCAGCGTGCCCGCGGTGGCGGCGGAGTGCCTCGACTCGACCGGCGCGGGCGACGCCTTCGACGCGGGCGTGCTCACCGGCTGGCTGGCCGGGGAGTCCACTGTGGACGTTCTGCGCCACGGGACGCGGCTGGGGGCGCTGGCCGTCGGCAAGGTGGGCCCCCAGCCCTCGTGAGTGTTAAGGCGGGTTCTAACCCGCCTTACCACTCACGAGCCGTGGTGGGTGGGGCTCAGCCGTCGATCACGCGGTGGGTGGTGCCTTCGATCGCCTTCGCCTCGTGCACGTACGTCGAGACGTTCTCGGACTTGCGGGGCGGGCGGTCGTTGGCGATCAGCACCGCCACCCACGGCAGCGGTACCGAGATCGCCAGGAACCCCAGCGCGAGCCACCAGGTGTGGTAGGTCAGGCCGGCGAGGATCAGGCACGGGATCCGGCAGGCCATCATGATCACGTACTTGCGCTTGCGCGCGGCGAACTGCTCTTCGTACGACGGGGCCGCCCCGGTGATCAGCACCGGGTCCGAGTCCTTGGCGGGCGTGGTCACTGCACCACCTCCGCCTCCATCGTCCCACTTGCGGGGTTCATCCGACACCGGGGTGACGCATCCGGCTCACCGCGGCGGCGACCAGGGTTTCGATGCCCGTGCGCAGGGTCGGGTGCAGCACCGGGGCGAACCGCGGCGAGTGGTTGGACGGGATGTCGCGCTCGAACCGGCCTTCGGTCATCGCCGTGATCACCGTCTGCGGGTCGTAGCCGCCGACCAGCCAGAACACCGAAGGCACGCCGGCCGCGCGGCCGAACTCGCTGAAGTCCTCGCTGCCGGTGACCAGCGGGGCGGGCAGGACGACGTCGGCGCCGAAGCGGGCCCGGAAGACCTCGGTGAGGGCGTCGTTGGCGGCTTCGTCGTTCTCGGTGATCGGGTACGCGCCGGACCGCTCGATGTCCGGCGGCTTCGGCGCACCGGCCGTGGCCGCCTCGCCGTTGACGATCCGCTCGACCGCGGCCAGCACCCGCTCGCGCACCGCCTGGTCGAAGGACCGGACGTTGACCTCGAGCACGGCGTCGTCGGCGATCACGTTGGCCGCGGTGCCCACGTGCAGCGAACCGACGGTGACGACGGCCGAGTCGGTGGCGGCGATCTCCCGCGACACGATCGTCTGCAGCTTGAGCACCACGGACGCGGCCAGCACGGCCGGGTCGACGGTGGTCTCCGGGCGTGAGCCGTGCCCGCCGCGGCCGTGCAGGGTGACGCGCAGCGTGTCGGTGGCGGCCATGATCACCCCCGGCCGGGTGAGCACCCAGCCGGCCGGGCCGGGCACCAGGTGCTGGCCGAACACGACGTCGGGCTTCCCGGCGATCTCGAACAGGCCGTCGCGGACCATCGCCGAGGCGCCGCCCGCGCTCTCCTCCCCCGGCTGGAACACGACCAGCAGCGTGCCGGACCAGGTTTCGCGGCCCTTCGCGAGCAGCGCGGCGGCGCCGGAGAGCCAGGTGGCGTGCATGTCGTGGCCGCAGGCGTGCATGACCGGGACGTCGTTGCCGTGTTCGTCGGTACCGCGGGCGGTGCTGGCGTAGGACAGCCCGGTCTTCTCCTCGACCGGCAGCGCGTCGATGTCGGCGCGCAGCATCACCGTGGGCCCCTCGCCGTTGCGCAGCACGCCCAGGACGCCGGTGCCGGCGATGCCGGTGTGCACCTCGTAACCGTCGTCCTCCAGCCGCCGGGCCAGCTCGGCCGCCGTCCGGGTCTCGGCGAAGGACAGCTCCGGGTGCCGGTGGAAGTCGATGTACAGCGCTTCGAGTTCGGGCAGCGCCGCGTCGAGCGGGGCGAGGACGCGTTCAAGGGTCACGGGGGCCATCGTGGCAGCATTACCCACCGTGAGCACGCGAACGGCACTGCCCGACCTGTCCGACGACGTCTGCGCGCGGCTGCGCGAGGCCTTCCGGCGCACCGCCTACGACGCCGACGGCGTGGTCGACGCCCTCGGCGGGGCGGCACACGCGGCGCTGGGCCGCGGCGAGCCGGTGCCCGCCGAGCGCGCGAGCCGCGACGCGGGCGACCTCGGCACGCTGATCCGGCTGTTCCTGCTGGGCGGCACCGAGTCCGGGACCGCGGTCAAGGCGGCCCTCGCGCCGCTCGCGGTCGAGGACGCCGTCGCCGCCGGCGTGCTGGCGGCCGTCGCCGACGGTTACCGGGCCGCGCTGGACATCCGGCCGCACGGCGACGAGGAAGGCTCGTGGTGGGTCGTGTCCGACCTCGACGCCGACCTGCTGGGCCACACCGTGCCCGAGGACCACGTGCTCGGGGTCGGGCACGCGTCGCTGTCGCTGATCCGGGCGACCAGCCGGCGTCCGGTCGGCACCCTGCTCGACCTGGGCACCGGCAACGGCGTCCAGGCGCTGCACGCGACCCGGCACGCCCGGCGCGTCACCGCGACCGACGTCTCCTCGCGGGCCCTCGCCCTGGCCGCGGCGACCTTCCGGCTGAACGAGCTGGACGTCGAACTGGTCCGCGGCGAGTGGTTCGCGCCGGTCGCGCGGCGGAAGTTCGACCAGATCGTCTGCAATCCCCCGTTCGTGGTCGGCCCGGCACGGGTCGACTACACCTACCGCGACTCCGGGCTGGCCGGCGACGACGCGAGCGCGCTGGTCGTGCGGCAGCTGCCGGGCTTCCTCACCGACGGCGGCACCGGCCACCTGCTCGCGTCCTGGCTGCACACCGGCCGCGAAGACTGGGCCGACCGGGTGAGCCGCTGGCTGCCCGCCGAGACCGACGCCTGGTTCGTGCAGCGCGACGTCGCCGATCCGGCGCTCTACGTCGGCACCTGGCTGCGGGACGCGGGCCTGGACCCGCGCTCGCCCGAGGGCCGGGCGAAGGCGGCGGCGTGGCTGGACTGGTTCGCCGCGAACGACGTCCGGGGCATCGGCTTCGGGTTCGTCACGCTGCGCCGGGCGGCCGGGCGGACGCCGGCGGTCGTGTGCGAGGACCTGCGGCAGGCCTACGACGACCCGCTGGGCCCGGAAGCGGCGGGCTGGCTGGACCGGGTGGAATGGCTGCGCGAATCGGGTGATTCATTACTCGATGTCCGTTTTGTGGTGCCGGACACGGTATTGCTCGAAAGCGTCGAAGAACCCGGCGACGAAGGCTGGGCGACGACCATCCGGCGGCTGCACCGCACCGACGGGCCGGGCTGGCAGCACGAGGTCGACGAACTGGCGACGCGGCTGCTCGCGGGCTGCCGCGGGGCGCTGCCCCTGGAGGACCTGATCGAGCTGCTGGCGGCCGCGCAGGGCCTGTCCTCGGAGGAACTGGCGGACGCCGCGCTGCCGGTCGTCCGGGAGCTCGTCCGGCACGGGATGCTCGTCCCGGCGGACCGGTGAGGGCGGTCGCGGCCCGCGTCACGCGGGCGGACGTGACGGTCGACGGCGAAGTCGCCGGCGCGATCGACGAGCCGGGTTTGCTCGTACTGCTGGGAATCCACGTCGACGACGATCCGGCGAAGGCCGCGACGATGGCGCGCAAACTGCACGAACTGCGAGTGCTGCGCGACGAGGAATCATGCGCGACGGCGAATGCACCCCTGCTCGTGGTGAGCCAGTTCACGCTCTACGGCGACACGAAGAAAGGGCGGCGGCCGTCGTGGACGCAGGCGGCCCGGCCGGAGGTCGCCGAGCCGTTGGTGGACGCCGTGGTGGCCGAGCTGCGCGGCCGCGGCGCGACGGTGGCGACCGGGCGGTTCGGGGCGATGATGGCGGTGTCGAGCGTGAACGACGGTCCGTTCACGGTTTTGGTAGAGGTCTAGACCACTGCCCGCCGGTTCGATTCCGGCCGGATTCATATGGAATTCTCAGGTTTCCCCGGCACGGAACGTTCTCAGGAAAAGCTCAGCCTTGATTGAGCAACCGGATCGCTCCGGCAGCCGTCTTGTTCTATGACGAGCCGGGAACGTTTTGGGAACCCGGAGCGTTGTGCCAGATGTCCAGCCAAGCCGGCCGGACCGGCGTACCGGGTTCCACAGGCCCCGGTCCGCGGGTACGCACCCGGTGGACGACCGCAGCAGCACGTTCAGCCCGTGACCGGGGAGGCAGAATGTCAGTCCAGACTCTCGAACGCGAGTCGCGCGGGATTCGCGAGCGCATCCCGGCTCAGACGTCCGAGGAGCCGACGACGCTGGGCGTGGGGGCGCTCACCGACGCCGACCTCGACGCCCAGAGCCCCGCCGCCGACCTCGTCCGCGTCTACCTCAACGGCATCGGCAAGACGGCCCTGCTCAGCGCGGCCGACGAGGTCGAGCTGGCCAAGCGCATCGAAGCCGGGGTGTTCGCCCAGCACATGCTGGACACGGCCGAGGACCTCACGGCGAAGCGGCGCACCGAGCTGGCCGCCCTGGTCCGGGACGGCCACGTGGCGAAGAACCACCTGCTGGAGGCCAACCTCCGCCTGGTGGTCTCGCTCGCCAAGCGCTACACCGGCCGGGGGATGCCGCTGCTCGACCTGATCCAGGAGGGGAACCTGGGTCTGATCCGCGCGGTGGAGAAGTTCGACTACTCCAAGGGGTTCAAGTTCTCGACGTACGCCACGTGGTGGATCCGCCAGGCCATCACCCGGGGGATGGCCGACCAGGGCCGCACCATCCGGCTCCCGGTCCACCTGGTGGAACAGGTGAACAAGCTGGCCCGCATCAAGCGCGACCTGCACCAGCAGCTCGGCCGCGACGCGACGCACGAGGAGCTGTCGGCCGAGTCCGGCATCCCGGCGCACAAGATCTCGGACCTGCTCGACCACTCGCGTGACCCGGTAAGCCTGGACATGCCGGTCGGCACGGAGGAGGACGCCCCGCTGGGCGACTTCATCGAGGACTCCGAGGCGACCGACGCGGAGAGCGCCGTGATCTCGGGCCTCCTGCAGGACGACCTGCGCCGCGTCCTGGCCACCCTGGACGACCGCGAGCAGCACGTGATCCGCCTGCGCTACGGCCTCGACGACGGCCAGCCGCGCACGCTCGACCAGATCGGCAAGCACTTCGGGCTGTCCCGCGAGCGCGTCCGCCAGATCGAGCGCGAGGTCATGTCGAAGCTGCGCCAGGGCGAGCGCGCGGACCGGCTGCGGGCCTACGCCAGCTGAGCAGTACGTCAAGGGGCGGGTGTCCTCGGGCACCCGCCCCTTTTCTCTGCGTACTGGAGATTTTTTCACGAAACCGGGTTTCGCCGTTCACGAAGGTGGGTAGCAACCCTCCGCCAGCACCCGTTCGGCGGCGTTGACTTATGACCTGCGTCACGACAGCCTCGAAGTGCCGGCGCAGGCCTCGCAACCGGATGTGCACGCATCCGGGCGCTTCCCCCGGGAGGTCGGGTCCGTCGGGGTGGACCCGGCCTCCCGACCAGTTTCCGCAGCAGCGCACCCGGCCAGCCAACTCACGTACTCAGACGGTCGGCTCGCGTACCCGGAAGGTCGGCTCACGCACTCAGACGGTCGGCACGCGTACCTGGAAGGTCGGCTCGCGACCCGGGGCGCGCGTTCCTGGCGCAGAAGCGGAGCGGCCGGGCAAAACCGGCACACCACCCAGCCCTCCCCCGCCACCCCGATCCGAAGCCAGAACACGGACGGCGGTGCCGGGTCAAGGCATCTTTCCCGCCTTGACGCGGTACCGCCGTCCGTAGTCACAATCGAGCTTCGGGGTGGTGGGGCCCAACGTGGTGGGTCCACGGAAGCCACGTGGGGTGGCCCACAGTGACCGGGTGCTTCTGTCGGGTGCGAGGACAGCAGCCGTAGGGTGGACCGATCCCGGAGCTGGCAAAGGAGCCTGGCAGTGCCGTCCACCACGTTTCAGCACACCGAAGTCCTCCCGCTGGGCAAGGACACCACCACGGAATACCGGCTGGTCACCGACCAGGGCGTCGAGACCGTCGAAGCCGCCGGGCGGACCTTCCTGAAGATCACCCCCGAAGCGCTCACCACCCTCGCGCGCACCGCCATCACCGACATCCAGCACCTGTTGCGCACATCACACCTGCAGCAGCTCAAGGCCATCGTCGACGATCCCGAAGCCAGCGGGAACGACCGGTTCGTCGCCATGGACCTGCTGCGCAACGCCGCCATCTCGGCCGGTGGGGTGCTCCCGATGTGCCAGGACACCGGGACCGCCATCGTCATCGGCAAGCGGGGCGAAGGCGTCCTCACCGGCGGCGACGACGAGCGGGCCCTCTCCCAGGGCATCTTCGACGCCTACCAGCAGCTGAACCTGCGGTACTCGCAGATGGCTCCGGTGAACTTCTGGGACGAGCGCAACACCGGGACAAACCTGCCCGCGCAGATCGAGCTCTACCACAAGGACGGGGACCCGACCTACGAGTTCCTCTTCATGGCCAAGGGCGGCGGCAGCGCCAACAAGACCTTCCTCTACCAGGAGACCAAGGCCGTCCTGAACCCGAAGCGGCTCGCGCGCTTCCTCGACGAGAAGCTGCGCAGCCTCGGCACCGCCGCCTGCCCGCCGTACCACCTCGCGATCGTCGTCGGCGGGATGTCGGCCGAGTTCAACCTCAAGGTCGCCAAGCTCGCCTCCGCGCGCTACCTCGACAACCTGCCGCAGGAGGGTTCCGAACTCGGGCACGCCTTCCGCGACACCGACCTCGAGCAGCAGGTGCTGGAGATGACCCGGCAGTTCGGGATCGGTGCCCAGTTCGGCGGGAAGTACTTCTGCCACGACGTGCGCGTCATCCGGTTGCCGCGGCACGGCGCCAGCTGCCCGGTCGGCATCGCCGTCTCCTGCTCGGCCGACCGGCAGGCGAAGGCCAAGATCACCGCCGACGGCGTCTTCATCGAGCAGCTCGAGCGCGATCCCGCCCGCTTCCTGCCCGACGTCACCGAGGAGGACCTCTCCGACGACGTCGTCGCCGTCGACCTCAACCGGCCGATGGCCGAGATCCGGGCGCAGCTGTCGCAGCTGCCGGTCAAGACGCGGCTTTCGCTCACCGGGCCGCTGGTCGTCGCCCGGGACATCGCGCACGCGAAGATCGCCGAGCGGCTCGACGCCGGCGAGGAAATGCCGGAGTACCTCAAGAACCACCCGGTCTACTACGCCGGCCCGGCGAAGACGCCCGAGGGCTACGTGTCCGGCTCGTTCGGGCCGACCACGGCCGGGCGGATGGACTCCTACGTCGAGCAGTTCCAGGCCGCCGGCGGCTCACTCGTCATGCTGGCCAAGGGGAACCGCTCGAAGCAGGTGACCGACGCGTGCCGGGCGCACGGCGGGTTCTACCTCGGCTCGATCGGCGGCCCGGCCGCGCGGCTCGCGCAGGACTGCATCAAGCAGGTCGACGTCCTCGAGTACGCCGAACTCGGCATGGAAGCCGTCTGGAAGATCGAGGTCGAGGACTTCCCGGCGTTCGTGGTCATCGACGACAAGGGCAACGACTTCTTCGCCAGCACCGGGGATCCGGTGCTGCAGATCAGCTTCCGTTAGCGGACAAGGGAAAGGGGGACACCGGCCCGCCGCCGGTGTCCCCCTTTTCCGCACCCTCAGCCGACGCGCTCGATCCGCGCGCGCCGGATGAGGAACTTGCCGGGTTCCCGGACCTGTTCGAAGGCCGCGTTGTTGAGCAGCGTGCAGCTGCCCGACACCGACGTCACCTCGACCGTCGTGGACTTCGAGTTGTCCAGATTGGTCACCTTCAGCTTGGTCCCGGCCGGGAACTGGTTGCTCGACGCGGCCGGCGCGCCGCCCTCGCCCGAGAGCGTCACCGTCGATCCCGGGCAGACGACCTGGCCCACCGCGCCACCGGCGGCGGCCTGGTCCTGCTTCTTCTGCTGGCCGGGGGCCTGCGCCTTGCCCGGGGCGTTGCCGGAGTTGCCGGGCGCGGCGGCGGCCTGGCCGTTGTTCGCCGCGACGTTCGCCGTGCACCCCGCGACCTGCCGCCGCTGCTGGATCAGGTCGACCACCGCCTGCCGGTTGGCGATCCGGGCGGCCGATTGCGCGTCCGGGTTCGCCTGCTGGCCCGCGATGAAGTTCAGGTTGTTCTGCAGCGCGGTGTCGAGTCCACCGCAGTTCTCCTTGGGCGCTTCGGCCGCGTTGCCCGCGGGACTGCTCAGCGCGATGGCGGTCGCGGTGACGCCGGCGACGCCCAGCAGCGCGGCCAATCCGACGGTCGCCTGCTTGCGGTGCCGGCCACTGCTCAACCGGGGCATGGGCCCCTCCTCTCTGATCGCCACCTCACTCCGGGACACGGCCCGGTCACGGCGGCGGTTCAAGGGGAGCCCTGACAATTTTCGACAACTTCGACGGCGGCGCCGTCGTGGTCCGGACCACTGGCCGACGAATGTCCACTCCGGACCGGTCGTGACCCCGGCGGATCCGGGGTCACGACCACCGGCTCACTTCGGCGGCGTGGTCTTCAGCACCACCGTGCGCTGGTCCAGCGGCGCGGCCAGGGCGACCGAGATCACCGGGTAGCGGATGTCCATGGTGCACATCTGCCCGGTCTGCGCCTTCGTCTCGCTCAGGTTGACGACGACGTGGTCGCCGGCCTGCTCGGCCGCCTCGCCGAGGGCGTGGCCGCAGCCGCCTTCCTGGGCGCGGATGTCGAGGATCGTGCCGCCGTTGGACGTCCACACCTCGCGCGGGAAGCCGGCGGGCAGCGCGGACGCGTCGATCTTGGCCGGCGGCACCGGGGTGCTGCCCTCGGGCACGGTCAGCCGGGGCTTGCCCGGCGGGTTGGGCGTCGGCTGCGGCACCACCGGGTCGCCCGGCGACGGCGAGGCCGACGGCGATGTCGACACGCTGCCGGTGGGTGCCGTGGAAACACCGCCCGCGGGCTGGCTGGTGGGCATGTCCTGGCCGGCACAGGCCGTAGCCATCAGCAGGAACGCGCCTGTCCCGACCACCTTCGCTAAGTACCTCATGCCCCGAAGACGGAACGGGGGCGGCGCGGGGTTGCACCGGACGTGGTCTGGGAGGGCGCCCGCGGGCATCCCGGGGGCCGCCCTCCCAGCGTCGGAGGGGGTCAGCCCTGGCGGAGGACGACCGTGCGCGAGCCGAGCGGCGCGGCGAGCACCAGGGGCAGCTTGATCTCCCGGATGTAGTCCGGGCACAGCTGCCCCTTCGGCGCCGACAGCACGGCGACCAGCACGACCACCTGCTGGGCCGTCTGGTCGCCGACGCGGGCCGAGATGCGGCGGCAGCCGCCCTCCTCGGCCTGCAGGACCAGCGTCCTGCCGTCGAGGCTGCGGGTGAGGCTGCGCGGGTAGCCCTCGGGCAGCTGACGGGCGTCGACCTGCGTCTCGGCGACGACGTCGTCACCGGGCGCGATGCCCTGGGTCGGGCGCCCGGCCGTCGGCGACGACGGCGAGACGGGGGTCGGGGTCACGGACCCGGGTGCGGGCGCGCTCGCCGACGACGTGGCCGAGTCCGAGCCGGGGCCGCTCGCCGCCGGGGCGCCGGCACCGGAGTTCGCCGCGCAGGCCGTCACCGTGAGCAGCAGCAGGCCCGTGCCCAGCAGTTTTGTTGAACGCATACCTGCCAGACGTAACGGACCGCCGCCGGGTTGCACGCGCTCACCGGGCAGCCGCCCGGCCGCGGGCCAGACCGAGCAGGACCACCCCCGCGAGGGTGACCCCGAGCAGCAGCACGGTGGCCGCGGAGGCGAGGAACACCTGGCCGCGGTCGGTCAGCGCGAAGATGCTCGCCGGGAGCGTGCGCCAGTCCGGCGGGTACAGCATCACCGTGGCGCCCAGCTCGCCCATCGACATCGCCAGCGCGAGGCTCGCCGACGCCGTCATCGCCGGGAGCAGCACCGGGATCCGCACCCGCAGCAGCACCCGGACGGGGGACGCGCCGAGCGACGCCGCCGCCTGGGCCAGCTGCGGGTCGACGCGGGCCAGCGCGGCCGAGACGGTGCTGTAGGCGAACGGCAGCAGGATCAGCAGGTGCCCGAGCAGCACGATCCAGCGCGTCCCGTTGAACGCCAGCGGCGGCCGGCTGAACGCCACCAGCAGCGCCAGGCCCAGCACCACCGACGGCACCGCGATCGGCAGGTGGAACAGCGTGCCGGCGACCTGCCGCAGCCGCCGCGGCGCGGTCTCGGCCGCCAGCGCCGCCCAGGTGCCCAGCAGCACGGCCGCCGCGCCCGCGAGCACGCCCGTCTGGACGCTCACCGAGAGGCTCGCGAACGTCTCCCCCGACAACGCGTCCGCGTAGTGGCCGAAAGTCGGCCCGCCGGGCAGCACGTCCGTCCAGTGCCCGGCGAACGACGCCAGCACGATCACCGCCAGCGGCGCCACGACCACGACGGTGAACACCACCCCGAACACCAGCCACAGCAGCACCTTGCTACGCCGCGTCCACAGCAGCACCGCGACTCCTTCCCGCCAGGACCCGGTAACTCCCGTACAGCAGCAGCGAAATCACGACGTCGACCAGCGCGACGACGCTCGCCGCCGGGAAGTCGAAGGTGACGATCCCCTTGCCGTAGACCAGCATCGGCAGCGTCGTGACGCCCTTCGCGCCGAGGAACAGCACGATGCCGAACTCGTTGAGCGCCAGCAGCAGCGTCAGGCACGCCCCCGCGGCCAGCGACGGCAGCGCCGCGGGCAGCACGACCCGCCACAGCACCCGGCCCGGCCGCGCGCCCAGCGACGCCGCGACGTCCAGGTGCACGCCCGGGACCTGGCCGAACGCCGCCAGCGCGGGCCGCATGACGAACGGCGTGTAGAACGTGACCTCGGCCAGCAGCACGCCCCACGGCGAGTACAGGAACGCGCCCGCGCCGAAGACGCCCGCGCTGCCGTACAGGAAGGTGAAGGCCAGCGCGATGAGGAACGACGGGAACGCGAGCACGGTGTCCACCAGCCGCGACAGCGTCCGGGCGCCCGGGAACGGGACGAACGCGATCACCAGGGCGAGGAACGTGCCGAGCAGCACGCAGCCGGTCGTGGCGCCGAGCGCGAGCAGCACGGTCTGCCACGCGGCGTCGCGGAACTCCGCCGAGCCGAGCACCTCCGCCCACACCGCCCACCCGAACCCGGTGTCCGTGGTCAGGGACTGCCCGGCCACCAGGACCAGCGGGTAGCCGCAGAACACCGCGACCACCACCAGCGGCGGCAGCAACCACACCCCACCCCGTCGTGAGTGGTAAGGCGGGTTAGAACCCGCCTTACCACTCACGAGCGCCACGGCGGTCATGAGGTGACTCCGACCAGGGGGCAGCCGTCGGGGATCGAGACGCCGACGGCCGTTCCGACCGGGAAGGCGTCGGGGACCTCGGCGCGGATCAGCGCGCCGCCGTCGAGCTCCAGGTCCAGGCGGTAGCCGGTGCCGCGCCACTGCACGGCCCGGACCAGCGCCGGGAGGGTGTCCGCGCCGGGCGTGCCGACGCCGACGCGGTGCGGGCGCACCCCCAGCGCGACCGGGCCCGGCCCGAGCACGCCGGTCGGTTCGGCGGTCAGCACGCGGCCGCCGAGCCGGACGGTCGCGGGCGTGCCGTCGCGGACGAGGTCGACCGGGATGAGGTTGGCCGCGCCGAGGAAGCTCGCCGTGAACTCCGTGGCCGGGCGCCGGTAGAGCTGCTCGCACGGGCCGGTTTCGACCAGCCGCGAGTCGCGCATCACGGCGATGCGGTCGGCCAGCGCGAGGGCCTCGCCCTGGTCGTGGGTGACGTAGACGAGCGTGGTGTCCGGCAGTTCGGCGCGCAGCCGCAGCAGTTCCGCGATCATGTCCTCGCGCAGGGCGGCGTCCAATGCGGACAGTGGCTCGTCCAGCAGCAGCACCGGCGGCCGGATGGCCAGGGCCCTGGCCAGCGCGACGCGTTGCTGCTGCCCGCCGGACAGCTCACGCGGGAACCGGCGGGCGTAGGCACCCATGCCGACCAGGTCGAGGACTTCGGCGACGCGCCGGGCGGTCTCGGCGCGCGGTGTCCGCCGGGCTTTGAGCCCGAAGGCGACATTGGCGTCGACGCGCAGGTGCGGGAACAGCGCGTAGCTCTGCACGACGACGCCGAGCCCGCGCCGGTGCGGCGGGAGGTCGGTGACGTCCTCGCCGGCCAGCAGCACGCGGCCGGCGCCGGGCCGGACGAACCCGGCGAGGGCCTTGAGCGCCGTCGACTTGCCGGAGCCGGACGGCCCGAGCAGCGCCAGGGTTTCGCCGCGGGCGACCGTCAGGTCGAGGGTGTCGAGCGCGGTCGTACGTCCGAAGTGGACGGACACACCGCGCCACTCGACGGCCGGGGTCACCGGCCGACCGCCTTCTTGTACGCGGCCAGGTCGGCGTCCAGCCGGGCGAGGACCGCGGACCAGTCCGGGTGCCAGATTTCGACGCCGTCGAGCGCGGCCTTGATCTTGGCGGCGTGGGGGCCGGCCGCGGTGACGTCGGCGCGGCCCGGGATGCCGTACGCGTCGGCGGCCTTCGCCTGGACCTCGGGCGAGAACAGGAAGTCCAGCAGCTTCTTGGCCTCGCCGGCGTGCGGCGCGTTCGCCACCAGGCCGGCGTAGTACGGCAGCGCGAACGTCGAGCGCCTGCCCTGGGCGTCGGCCGGGAAGAACACGTCGAAGCCGCCGCTCTTGGCGATCTCGGCGAGGTTCATCTGGACGTCGCCGTTGGCCACCAGCAGCTCGCCCTTGGCCACCTTCGGCTGCAGCTTGCCGGTGGACGACGACGGCCCGGCGTTGTTCGCCTCCAGCCTGCCGAGGTAGTCGAGCGCGCCCTGCTCGCCCAGGACGTGCTGCAGCTGCAGGAGCACCGCGGTGCCGTCGCCGGCCTCGCCGGGCGTCGAGTACTGCACCTTGCCCTTGAGCTTCGGGTCAAGCAGGTCGTCCCAGGTCTTGGCGGTGGACTGCGGGTTGCGGATGAAGCTGAGGTAGTTGTCCATCACGGCGAAGTAGCGGCCCTGAGCGTCCTTTTCGGACACCTTGTCCGCACCCGTCGGGGTGTAGGGCTGCAGCAGGCCGGCGACGCGCTGGACGAACGGCGGCAGCGTGACGAGGACGTCGGCCTGGGTGTTGGCCTGCTCCTTCTCGACCCGGGACGCGACCTCGCCGGAACCGGCGGTGACCGCCTGGACGGTGATGCCGGTCTGCTGCTTGAACTCGGCGAAGCGTGCGGTGTACCAGTCCTCCAGTCCGTCCACTGTGTACACGGTGACGGTCTTGCCGCCGGAGCTCGCGGCCCCGGTGCCGCCGCAGGCGGCCAGCAGGGCGGTCAGCGCCACCGCGAGGACGGCGGCGAGGGTCTTCTTCATCGGGGTTCTCCTTCGAGCACGGCGGGGAGGTCGGCGACGGATGCGAGGACGTGGGTGGCACCGGCGAAGTCGTCGCGGCGGCCGGCGCCGGTGAGGACACCGGCGACGACGGACGCCCCGGCGCGCAGGCCGCAGAGGACGTCGGACGCGGTGTCGCCGGCGACGGCGATCCGCCGCACGTCGGTGACGCCGAGCCGCAGCGCGGCGGTCAGGACGAGGTCGGGGAACGGGCGGCCGCGGACGCCTTCGCCGGGAGCGAGCGCGAGGTCGGCGAGGTCCTGCCAGCCGAGGGCGTCGAGGATGGCCCGCTGGGTGGCGGGCGCGAACCCGGTCGTGAAGGCGACCTTGACGCCGTCCTCGCGGAGGCGGCGGACGACGTCTTCGGCGCCGGGCAGGGGCGCGCACTCCCCCGCCGCGACGAGCTCGCCGTAAGCGGATTCGAAAGCCGCATTCGCTTGCTGCGCAAGGGTTTCCTCGCCGAGGAGGGCCCGGAAGACGGTGATCTTCGACTGGCCCATGGTCTCGGTGACGTACCGGAGCATGTCCGCGTACCGCTCTTCGGGGACGCCGACGGTGCCGATCGCGGTGGTGAAGGCGCGCACGACGAGGCCGTCGTCGGCGACGGTCGTCCCGGCCATGTCGAGCACGACGAGTTCGGGGGTCACAGGTTCAGCTCCTCGGCGGTGACTTCGGCGATGGCGGGCGCGCAGGTCATCCCGCGCCCGCCCGGACCGGTGACCAGGACGGCGTTGGCCGCGACGCGGGCGCGGTGCACGACCTCGGCCGGGTCGGCGGTCTGCGCGTACACCCCGGCCCAGCGGCGGCGGATCCGCGGCAGCGGACGGCCGAGCAGCGCCCCGGCCACGGTCGCCAGGTGGTCGTAGGGGTCTTCGGTGACGTCGAAGGCGAACGGCTCGTCGTACTCGTGGGTGTCGCCGATGGTCAGGGAGCCGTCGAGCCGCTGGACGAGCAGCAGCTGCATCCGGTGGGCCCGCGCGGTTTCGGCTTGCGGCTGCGCCGTTTCGAGGGTGTCGAGCGCGGGACCGCGGTAGGCCGGGTAGTACCGGAAGCTGTCGCCGTCGGCGACGCTCGTGGTGAGCGGTTCGCCCAGGGGTTCGGTCTGGGCCATCTGGAGCCGGACCTTCCGCACCGGCGGATCGCCGGCCAGCTCCCGGACGAGCCCGCCGGTCCAGGCGCCGGTGCAGAAGACGACGACGTCGCCGTCGTGCCGCTCGCCGTGGTCGTCGACGACGCCGGTGCCGGTCAGGTGCCGGACCTCCCGGCCCGGGCGCCAGGTGTAGCGACCGCTCTTCGCGAGTTCGGCGCGCAGGGCGGGCTGGGCGGTCCGCGGCTCGACGGCGGCATCGCGCTCGCACCACAGCGCGCCGAGGAACTCGCCGCGCAGCGCCGGGTTGAGCGCCCGCGTCCCGGCGGCGTCGAGCACCTTGAATCCTCGTTCACCGCCGCCGCTTGCCGCCGCCTCGCGGGCGACGGCGAGTTCGGCCTCGGTCCGGACGACGGTCAGCGAACCGTTGGCGCGGAAGCCGAGGGCGGGCACGCGCTCGCCGATCCGGGCCCAGAGGGCGCGCGCCCGCCGGGCGGTGTCGAGTTCCGGCCCGGCCGCGCGCCCGCCGACCCAGACCAGGCCGAAGTTGCGCACGGACGCGCCCCGGGCCTCGGGTTCGCGTTCGAGCTGGACGACGTCGTGGCCGCGTTCGACGGCCTGCCAGGCGTGCAGCGTGCCGAGCACGCCGCCGCCCACGATGAGGATTCGCACGGCGCCCACGCTGTCCGGAGCGCGCCAACGACGGCTGGCCCTTCCGCTAACGCAGGGTGAAGACGCCCCGAATATTGGATCGAATGAGTTATCGTTCTGTTACCAAATCAGGGCGCCACGAAAGCTGCCGGCGTTCAGTCGGTGCGACCCAGGCGGGTGGTGAAGCTGAGGCGGTCACCTCGGTAGAGGGACCGCACCCGCTCGAACGGCACCCCGTCCGGCCCCCACGAAATCCGGTGCATCAGCAGCATCGGCAGCGCCGGGTTCGTCCCGATGAGCAACGCCTCCCGCGGCGTCGCCAGCACCGTCTCGACCCGCTCCTCGGCGCCGTCGAACACCACGCCGAGCCGCTCGCTCAGGCACGCGTACAACGACTGCTCGGGGTCGAACACCTCCAGCAGCCGGGGGAACCGGTCGACGAGGAGGTATGTCGACTCCAGCCCCACGCGTTCCTCGTCGGCCAGCAGCACGCGCTCGAGGTGGAACACCTCGGCGTCCGACGTCACCTGCAGGTCGGCGGCCAGGGCCCGGCCGGCCAGGCGCCGCTCCAGCGTGATGACGTTGCGGCCCGGCCGGATGCCCTGCCGCCGCAGGCCCTCGGTGTAGCTGACCAAGGCCAGCGGCTGGACGAGCTTCGGGCCGGCGACGTAGGTGCCGCTGCCCTGGCGGCGGCTGAGCTTGCCCTCGAGCACCAGCTCGCCGACCGCCTGCCGTACGGTCGCCCTCGACACCTCGAACCGTTCGCACAGTTCCCGTTCCGTCGGCAGCGCCGCGCCTTCGCCAAGTTCCGCGATCACCGCCAGCAGTTCGACCTTGACCGCGTAATACCGCGGGACCCGGCCGTGCTCGGGAATCCCGTCCAGCACGGGGCCGTCGGCGGACAGGCGGTCATGACGCGAAGGGGCGGGCACGGCACTGACCCTATTCGGTTACCGGCGTGCCGTGGTTCGCTGTGGCGCGCAACACCACCCGATACCTGGAGGATCACCCGGATGCGTCCCGCTCCGCTGGCACGCCGGCTCGGCCTCGCCGACGCCGTTTTCCTGGGCCTGGGCTCGATGATCGGGGCCGGCGTGTTCGCCGCGTTCGCCCCGGCGGCGCGCGCCGCCGGGGCCGGATTGCTCATCGCGCTGGTCGTCGCCGCCGTCGTCGCCTATTGCAACGCGATGTCCTCGGCCCGGTTGGCCGCGATTCACCCGGAATCCGGCGGAACCTACGTGTACGGCCGGGAACGGCTCGGTGAATTCTGGGGATATCTGGCCGGCTGGGGATTCGTCACCGGAAAAACGGCCAGCTGCGCCGCGATGACGCTGACCGTCGTCGCCTACGCCGCCCCCGGGCTCGGGCAGCCGTGGCGGAGCGTGCTCGCCGTCGCCGTGGTCGCCGCGCTCACCGCGGTCAACTACTTCGGCGTGCACCGCTCGGCGCTCGCGACCCGGGTGATCGTCTCGTGCACGCTGCTCGTGCTCACCGCGGCGGGGGTGGCGATGGCCGCCGGGCCGTCCGGCGGCGGCCCGCTCGTCGCCTGGCCGGGTGGCGGAAGCGTGCTGGAGGCGGCCGGGCTGCTCTTCTTCGCCTTCGCCGGGTACGCGCGGCTGGCGACGCTCGGTGAGGAGGTCCGCGATCCCGCCCGGACCATCCCGCGCGCCATCCCGCTGGCCCTCGGCATCGCCCTGGTGGTCTACGCGGCCCTGGCGGTGCTGCTGCTCGTCCGGCTCGGCCCGGCCGCGCTCGCCGCGAGCCCGGACCCGATCGCCGCGGCCGTCCCGGGGTGGCTCGCCCCGGTCGTCCGGGTGGGCGCGGCCGTGGCGGCGCTCGGTTCGCTGCTCGCGCTCATCCTCGGCGTCTCGCGCACGACGCTGGCGATGAGCCGCGACGGGCACCTCCCCCGGTTCCTCGCCGCCGTCCACCCGCGCTACCACGTCCCGCACCGGGCCGAACTCGCCGTCGGCGTCGTCGTCGCCGTGCTCGCCGCGTCGATCGACCTGCGGTCCGCGATCGGCTTCTCGTCCTTCGCCGTCCTGACCTACTACGCGATCGCCAACGCCGCGGCGCTCACGTTGCCGGGCAAGGCGCGGGCCGCCTTGGGCCTCGCCGGGTGCGTGGTGCTGGCGTTCAGCCTGCCGTTGCCGTCGGTGCTGGCCGGCTGCGCCGCCCTCGTGCTCGGCGCTTCGGCCTACGGGGTTCGCCGGATCCGCCGGTGAGAAATCACCCAACTGCCCGAAAGATCCGAAGAAAGTCGGTTGTCCCGGTCTTGATCACCTGGTGTAGTCATGGGGCCGCCGTCGGCAACGGTCTCCACTGTGGACACTGGAAGGACTGATCCCCTTGGCTCCCAAGCGCTGGTTCACCCTGCTCAGAAACGCCACCACCGCACTGGCCGCGGTCGCCGCGGCCGCGTCGTTCGCCACGCCGGCGATCGCCACCGCCGCCCAGCCGCCGTCCACCGACGTCGTCGGCGGGACGCGGGCCGCCCAGGGCGAATTCCCGTTCATGGTCCGGCTTTCCATGGGCTGTGGCGGCGCCCTCTACACCAAGCAGATCGTCCTGACCGCGGCACACTGCGTCAGCCGGACGGGTTCGAACACCTCGATCACGGCGACCGTCGGCGTCGTCGACCTGCAGAGCACCAGCGCGCAGAAGATCCGCTCGACCTACGTCTACCAGTCCCCCACCTACGGCACCTCGACCGGCGGCGACTGGGCCCTGATCAAGCTGGCCAGCCCGGTGAGCGGGCTGTCGACCATGCCGATCGCGACGACCAGCGCGTACAACACCGGCACGTTCACCGTGGCCGGCTGGGGCGCGGCCCGCGAAGGCGGCGCGCAGCAGCGGTACCTGCTGAAGGCGACCGTCCCGTTCGTCGACGACGCCACCTGCGCCGCCCAGGGCGGCAGCTACCCCGACCTGATCCCGAGCGCGGAGATCTGCGCGGGCAACCTGGCCTCCGGCGGCGTCGACACCTGCCAGGGCGACTCCGGCGGCCCGATGTTCCGCCGCGATGCCAACAACGCCTGGATCCAGGTCGGCATCGTGTCCTGGGGTGACGGCTGCGCCCGCGCGCACGCCCCCGGCGTCTACACCGAGGTGAGCACGTTCGCGTCGAAGATCGCCGCGGCCGCCGCCACCCTGTAACCGGTTACGCACGACGAAGGGGCCCCGCCGCGGCGGGGCCCCTTCTCGTTCGCTCAGCGCGTCTTGTCCAATCGGGACAGTGCTTCTTCGTAGCCGCTCACCAGTTCCGCGACGACGTCGGCGACCCGGCGGACCGAGCTCATCCGGCCGACGATCTGGCCGACCGGCATCGACACCACGCTCGGGTCGTTCGCCGCGTGGATCCGGTTGTGGGCGGGGGAAACCAGCAGGTTCTGCAGCGGCATCGGCAGCGGCTCGGGCGCGTCGGGCGCGGCCCACGCCTCGGTCCAGCGGGTCTTGAGCAGCCGGGCCGGCTTGCCGGTGTAGATGCGCGTCCGCACGGTGTCCGACGACGACGCCGCGACGAGCGCCTGCTGCATCGCCACCGATTCGCCCATCGTCTGCAGGTACTCCTCGGTGGCCAGCCACATCGAGCCCATCCAGACGCCCGACGCGCCGAGCGCGAGCGCCGCGGCCACCTGGCGGCCGGACCCGATCCCGCCCGCGGCGAGCACCGGCACGTCGACCGCGTCGGCGATCTCCGGCACCAGCACCATGGACGCGATCTCACCGGTGTGCCCGCCGGCTTCGTAGCCCTGCGCCACCACGAAGTCGACGCCGTTCTCGACGTGGCGCACCGCGTGCTCGGCCTTCCCGGCGAGGGCCGCGACCGGGACACCTTTGTCGTGGCACTGGGCGATCACGTCCGCCGGCGGCGAGCCGAGCGCGTTGGCGATCAGCTTGATCGGGTGGTTCAGCGCGACCTCGACGTGCGACCGGGCGACCGAGTGCAGCCAGCCGAGCACGCCCGCGCGCTCGTCGGTGTCGTCCGGCAGCGGCGGTACCGAAAGCTCCTTGAGCACGCGGTCGACGAACGCGCGGTGGCCGTCCGGGATCAGCTTCGCCAGATCGACCTGCGTGCCCTCGGCGGGCACCTTCGCCGGCATGACGATGTCGACGCCGTACGGTTTCCCGCCGGTGTTCTCGTCCATCCAGGTGAGCACCCGGTCGAGCTCGGCGGCGTCGTTGAACCGCACGCAGCCGAGCACGCCGAGCCCGCCGGCGCGGCTGAGCGCCGCGGCGACGTGCTCCGACGGGGTGAACCCGACGATCGGCAGGTCGATGCCGAGCCGGTCGCACAGGGGTGTCCGCACGTGTTGTCCTCCTCAGACGGGCTGGGCCGCGGCCGGTTCGTGCCCGGCGGCGTAGCGCTGGGCCCACGGGTAGTCCGGCTTGCCGCTGGGCGAGCGGCCGATCTCCTCGGCCAGCCACACCGTGCGCGGCACCTTGTACCCGGCGACCCGGTCCCGGACGTGCCCCTCGATCGCGGCCAAGTCGGCTTCGGCGCCTTCGCGCAGCTGGACGACGGCGGCGACGCGCTGGCCGAGCCGGTCGTCCGGGACGCCGATGACGAGCGCGTCGAAGACGTCGGGGTGCGACTTGAGCGCCCCTTCGACCTCCTCCGGGTACACCTTCTCGCCGCCGGTGTTGACGCACTGCGAGCCGCGGCCGAGCAGCGTGACGGTGCCGTCGTCCTCGTAGCGGGCGTAGTCGCCCGGCACGACGTACCGGACGCCGTCGACCTCGACGAAGATCTTCTTGCTCTTCTCGGGATCGCCGTAGTACCCGAGCGGGACGTGCCCGCGCCGGCCGATCAGCCCGGTCGCGCCGGGTTTCTTTTCGACGATGGTGCCGTCTTCGTCGAGCAGGACGGCGTCCTGGCCGAAGTTCACCCGCGGGCCCGCGCTGTGGTCGGACCCCTTGGCCACCGCGCCGATCCCGGTGAAGCCGCTTTCCGACGCGCCGATCGCGTCGGTGACCAGCGCGTGGGGCGGCACGATCTCGACGAACTGCTGCTTCACCGACTGCGAGAACAGCGCGGCGTGGCTCGAAACGGCGACGATCGACGAAGCGTCGTAGCCGCCCTCGTGGTAGGCCTCGATAAGGGGCCGGGCCATCGCGTCACCGACGATGGTGAGGACCTGGACCTTGTGCTCCTGCACGGCCTTCCAGATCTCGTGGGCGTCGAACCGCGGCACGAAGATCACCGGGCTGCCGGTGAACAGGGCACCGAAGGCGGCCCACTGCGCGGCGCCGTGGATCAGCGGCGCGGCGGGCAGCCGGCTCAGGCTCCCGGCCTTGCCCTGCTCGGCGAGCGTCCACTCGTCCGGGACGTATTCGCCGGTGACGAAGTTGATCCCGCCGCCGAGCGCGCGCCAGACGTCCTCCTGCCGCCAGAGCACGCCCTTCGGGTAGCCCGTGGTGCCGCCGGTGTAGAGGATGTAGAGGTCGTCGCCGCTCCGCTCCTCGAAGTCCCGTTCCGGGGACTGCGCTGCGAGCGCGGCCTCGTAGTCGACACCGCCGTAGCTGTCGTAGTCGCCGTCGCTGCCGTCGTCGATCACGACAACGTGTTTCAGTTTCGGCGTCTCGGGCAGAGCGGCCCGCACCTTGTCGGCGTAGCCGCGTTCGTGCACGAGGGCGACGAGCTCGGCGTCGTTGAACAGGTAGACGAGCTCGCCGTGCACGTAGCGGTAGTTGACGTTGACGGCGATCGCGCGCAGCTTGTACGCCGCGATCATCGCCTCCAGGGCCTCGATCGAGTTGCGGGAGTAGACCCCGATGTGGGATCCGCGTCCCACGCCGTGCGCGGCGAGGTGGTGGGCGAGCCGGTTGGCCCGCGCATCCAGTTCGGCGAAGGTGACCTGCCGGTCGCCGCACACGACCGCGACGCGCTCCGGCACGGCGTCGACGGCGTGCTCCAGAAGATCCGCGATGTTGAGTGCCACGCCCTCAAAGTAGAACATGTTATCGTTCCGGGCAATGGCACTGCTCCTTCAGGAGGTCTCTCGTGGGTGAACCGCACGCGCTGGTGACGCAGGAGGGGCAGACCCTCGTCGTCACGATGAACCGGCCCGAGGCGCGCAACGCGATCACCGGCGAGATGATGGCGATCATGGTCGACGCCTGGGACCGCGTCGACTCGGACGAGGGCATCCGCAGCTGCATCCTGACCGGCGCGGGCGGCGCGTTCTGCGCGGGCGCGGACCTGAAGTCGATGTCCCGCAGTTCGCCGTCGGAGTCGTTCGCCTCGGGCAAGTTCGACCCTTCGCGGATCCCGGGGCTCCTGAAGGGCCGCCGCCTGACGAAACCGCTGATCGCGGCGGTCGAGGGCCCGGCGATCGCGGGCGGGACCGAGATCCTCCAGGGCACCGACATCCGGGTGGCGGGCGCTTCGGCCCGCTTCGGCGTGTCGGAGGCCCGCTGGGGCCTGTTCCCGATGGGCGGATCGGCGGTGCGGCTGCCACGGCAGATCCCGTACACGGTGGCCGCGGACATCCTGCTGACCGGACGGCATTTGTCCGCTTCGGAAGCACTGGCCATCGGGCTGATCGGCCACGTAGTGCCGGACGGGACCGCGCTCGCGAAGGCCCTGGAGCTGGCCGCGCTGGTCAACGCGAACGGGCCGCTGGCGGTGCGGGCGATCCTGCGGACGATCCGCGACACGGAAGGCCTCCACGAGGAGGAGGCGTTCAAGCTGGACTCGCAGTACGGCATCGAGGTCTTCGCTTCGGAGGACGCCAAGGAGGGGCCGCGGGCGTTCTCGGAGAAGCGCAAGCCGGACTTCCATGGCCGCTGACCTAGAACATGTTCCACTTTTGACACGACCAGTCCGCGGGGGAATCTTGCCGCCGAATCGAGAACATGTTTCACTCAAGGATGTGACCGAGACACCGCTTGCGGCACCGCTGAACGTCGGCTTCGACTACACCCGCTCGACCGGGCCCGTCCTCGGCCGGTTCGTCACCGCGTTGCGCGATCGCCGCATCGAAGGCATCCGCGGCAGTGACGGCCGGGTGCACGTTCCGCCGGTCGAGTACGACCCCGTGACCGCCGACCGGCTCGGCGAGTTCGTCCCGGTGGGCGAAGAGGGCACGATCGTGTCCTGGTCGTGGTGCCCCGAGCCGCTCGACGGGCAGCCGCTCAACCGGCCGTTCGCCTGGGCCCTCGTCCGGCTCGACGGGGCCGACACCCCGATGCTGCACGCCGTGGACGCCGGCTCGCCGGAGAACATCCACAGTGGACAGCGGGTGCGCGTCCGCTGGGCCGAGGAGACCGTCGGGCACATCCGGGACATCGCCTACTTCCTCCCGGTGGACGCCGAGGACACCGCGCCGACCGAGCCCGCTCCCCCGGTCGCCGAGCGCGAAGAGGGCGCGCCGGTCAGCGTCGTCATCACGCCGGTGCACCTCAAGTACCTGCACTCCGCCTCGCCCGAGGAGAGCACCTACCTGCGCGGGCTCGCCGAGGGGAAGATGATCGGCCAGCGCTGTCCCGCCTGCGGCAAGGTCTACATCCCGCCGCGCGGGGCCTGCCCGACCGACGGCGTGCCGACCACCGACGAGGTCGAGCTGCCCGACACCGGCATCGTGACGACGTTCTGCATCGTCAACGTCCCGTTCCTCGGCCAGCGGCTCAAGCCGCCGTACGTGGCCGCGTACATCCTGCTCGACGGCGCCGACATCGCCTTCCTGCACCTCGTGCTCGGCTGCGCCGCCGAAGACGTCAAGATGGGCATGCGCGTGCGCGCCGCCTGGAAGCCGCGCGATCAGTGGTGGACGTCGCTGGAGAACATCAGCCACTTCGAGCCGACCGGCGAGCCCGACGCGGCTTACGAAACCTTCGCCCACCACCTGTGAGGTCCTGATGCCAGACGTCGCGATCGCGGGCTTCGCGAAGGCCCCCAACGTCCGCGAAACCCCGGGCACCACCAACGGCGTGGAGATGCTCGTCCCGATCTTCGCCGAGGTCTTCGCGCAGACCGGCCTGTCCAAACAGGACATCGGCTTCTGGTGCTCCGGCTCGTCGGACTACCTGGCCGGGCGGGCGTTCTCGTTCATCGCCGCGGTCGACGCGATCGGCGCGTTCCCGCCGATCCACGAGTCCCACGTCGAGATGGACGCCGCCTGGGCCCTCTACGAAGCCTGGCTGAAGATCAAGATGGGCGAGGTCGAGACGGCGCTCGTCTACGGCTTCGGCAAGTCCAGCGCCGGGCAGCTGCGCCGGGTCCTCGCCCTGCAGCTCGACCCGTACGTCGTCACCCCGCTGTGGCCGGACTCGGTCTCGATCGCCGGAATTCAGGCGCGGCTGGGCCTGGAGGCCGGGCTGTGGTCCGAAAAGGACCTCGCCGAGGTGGCCGCGCGCGGCACCGGCCGGGACGTCGCCGAGCTCCTCGACGCACCGTACTTCGCGGACCCGTTGCGCCGGCACGACATCGCGCCGATCACCGACGGCGCGGCCGTGGTCGTCCTGTCCACTGTGGAACGCGCGCGCGACATCGTCGAGCGGCCCGCGGTGATCGCCGGGATCGAACACCGCGTCGACTCCCCCGTGCTCGGCGCCCGCGACCTGACGCGTTCGCCGTCCACCGAGGCCGCCGCCAAGGCCCTGGACCTCGACGGCGCCGACCTCGCCGAGCTGCACGCGCCCTTCACGCACCAGGAGCTCATCCTGCGCAGCGCACTCGGGCTCGGCGACGGCGTGCAGCTCAACCCCTCGGGCGGCGCGCTCGCCGCGAACCCGATGTTCTCCGCCGGCCTCGCCCGCATCGGCGAGGCCGCCGCCCGCATCCACCGGGGCGAATCCCGCAAGGCCGTGGCGCACGCGACGAGCGGCCCGGCGCTGCAACAGAACCTGGTGACCGTGCTGGAGGCCCGATGACCAAGCAGCTCACCGCCGTGCTCGGCACCGGCCAGACGCACCACCGCGCCAAGCGGCAGGACGTCTCGATGCCGGGGCTGCTGCGCGAGGCGATCGACCGCGCGATGACCGACGCCCAGGTGGCGTGGGCCGACATCGACGCCGTCGTGCTCGGCAAGGCCCCGGACCTGTTCGAGGGCGTGATGATGCCCGAGCTGTTCCTCGCCGACTCGCTCGGCGCGACCGGCAAACCACTGCTGCGCGTGCACACGGCGGGCTCGGTGGGCGGCTCGACGGCCCTGGTCGCGGCGTCGCTGATCCAGGCGGGCGTGCACCGCCGGGTGCTCACGGTGGCCTACGAGAAGCAGTCGGAATCGAACGCGATGTGGGGCCTGTCGATCCTGCCGCCGTTCCAGATGCCGGTCGGGGCCGGCGCGGGCGGCTACTTCGCGCCGCACGTGCGCTCCTACATCCGCCGGTCCGGGGCGCCCGAGCACGTCGGCGCGATCGTCGCGGCGAAGGACCGGCGCAACGGCGCCCTGAACCCGTACGCGCACCTGCAGCAGCCGGACATCACCGTCGAGTCGGTGCGGGCGTCGCAGATGCTGTGGGACCCGATCCGCTACGACGAGACGTGCCCGTCCTCGGACGGCGCGTGCGCGATGGTGCTCGGCGACGAGGCCGCCGGTGACGCCGTCGAAGGCGGCGCGGCCTGGGTGCACGCGACGGCGATGCGCACCGAGCCGACCACGTTCGCCGGCCGCGACCAGGTCAACCCACGGGCCGGGCGCGAGGCGGCGGCCGCGCTGTGGGCCGAGGCCGGCATCACCGACCCGATGTCCGAAGTGGACGTCGCCGAGATCTACGTGCCGTTCTCGTGGTTCGAGCCGATGTGGCTGGAGAACCTCGGGTTCGCCCCCGAAGGCGAGGGCTGGAAGGTCACCGAGGCCGGCGAGACGGCGATCGGCGGCCGGCTGCCGTGCAACCCCTCGGGCGGGGTGCTCTCGTCCAACCCGATCGGCGCGTCCGGCATGCTGCGGTTCTCCGAAGCGGCCAAGCAGGTCATGGGCCGGGCCGGGGACTACCAGGTGGACGGCGCGCGCCGCGCGCTCGGCCACGCCTACGGCGGCGGCTCACAGTACTTCTCGATGTGGCTGGTCGGTTCCGAGAAGCCCGGCTCGTGAGTGATAAGGCGGGTTCTAACCCGCCTTATCACTCACGACGGGAGCGGCGCAGGCGGAGGGCGAGCAGGGTGCCGAGGACACCGGTGACCACGCCGACCGTGGCGGGCACGGCCAGCGGCGGGTCCACCACGACCACCGGCTTCAGCACCACCGGCGCCGGCGGCTGGACCGGCTTCGGCGGCGCGTCCGAGCCGGTCGCGGTCCACGCCGTCACGAACACGAGCAGCCGCGCGACGAGCGAGATGAAGAAGATCAGGCCGATCACCGAACCGAAGGCGATGCCGGTCGGCGAGTCGCTGATGAGCCGCAGGTAGAACCCGCCGGCCAGCTTCAGCACCTCGAACCCGACGGCCAGCGCGACCGCGCCGCGGACCGCGCTGCGCACGCCGACCTTCTGCCGCGGCAGCCGGGTCAGCACCCACAGGAACACCAGCCAGTCGGCGGTCAGCGACAGCGGCACCGAGGACGCGGACACGAGCTGGTGCCCCCAGCTGGTGTCGTCGAGACCGGCGAGCCGGAGCAGGTAGCTGCCGAGCGCGGTGCCGGAGATGGTGAGCGTGAACGACACCACCAGCGCCGCGGACAGGCCGAGCAGCGCGAGCAGGTCGACGAGGATCAGCCGCAGCAGCGACTGGTCCGACCGGTTCTGCCCCCACAGGGCCGTCAGCGAGTCCCGCAGCGCGTTCATCCAGTTCCAGCCCGAGTAGAGGCCGATGGCCAGGCCGACCACGCCGACGCTGGTCCGCTGCTTCACGAAGCCGGTGAGCAGGTCGGTGGCCTTGCCGCCGAGGCCGCCGGGCAGCGTCCTGACGATGGCGGAGACCATCGTGTCGAGCAGGTGCGGCTGGGTGGCCAGCACGAACCCGGCGACCGACGAGGCGACCATCAGCAGCGGCACCAGCGACAGCAGGCTGAAGTAGGTGATCGAAGCGACGTAGTGGTAGCCGCCGGAGTCGATGTAGCGGTTGGTCGCGCGGGCGATGTGGTCCAGCCACCGGTACCGGGCGCGCGCCCGGGCCCAGGGACTCGGCGCCTTGGGGGAACTCTTCACGGAGACTGTCTACCCAGCCGCGGCCGTCTTCGCTCAGGCAACACGCGGATCAGCCCAGAACGACCGATCCGGACCCGTCGTCGACCGGCAGCGCGGCGTCCGTCGTGGCGAAGACGGTGCTGCCGAGGAAGTCGAGCTCGCAGCCGAGGGTGGCGAGGAACGCGGTGTCGGCGGCGTCGCGGCCGGTGGAGATCCGGAGCATGGTCTGCCGCGGCGCGAGGCGGGTGGCGTCGAAGACGTACCAGTACCCGTCGACGGCGGCCTCGAAGACGGCGTGGAAGTCCATCGGCGCCAGCCCGGGCGCGTAGACGCCGGCGTAGCGCGCGGGGATGTCGAGGAACCGGCAGAGGGAGATGCAGACGTGCGCGAAGTCGCGGCAGACGCCTTCGCCGGCCAGCAGGGTGTCGATGGCGTCGTCGGTGGGCCGGCTCGCACCGGCCACATAGGACAGCCGGTCGTGGACGTGCCGGACGATGGCCTGGACCTGCTTTTCGGCGCTCTTGAGCCGGAGCAGTTCGGGCGGGACGAGCCCGGCGAGCCGGTCCGACGGGCAGTACCGGCTCGGCCGGGTGAACACGGCGACGTCGGCGAGGGTGACCGGCTCGGGTTCGGGCTCGGTCAGCGCCCGCTCGGCGTGGTAGGTGACGCGGTGCTCGCCGGCGGGCAGCTCGAAGACCTCGGCGCGGGCGCCGTGCTCGAACTCGACGGGCTCGCTCTCGCCGTGCCAGGACACGGTGAGGTCCTCGGTGTCGGCGTGCGCCGCGGCGACCGAGATCGCGGCAGGACCGGGCTTGGTGACGCGGACGGCGAACTCGACGTCCACGGTCGCTCGCGGGGCCATCGCCCCATCATGGCAGCTGCGGGCAGAATCGCCGGATGACCGACATCGTGGTGTTCCACTCCGTGCTGGGCCTGCGGCCCGTCGAGCACGGCCTCGCCGAGCGGCTGCGGGCGGCCGGGCACCGGGTCGCCACCCCGGACCTCTACGCCGGCCGGACGGCGTCGAGCCTGGACGAAGGCTTCGCGCTGAAGGACGCCGTCGGCTGGGAAACGATCACCCAGCGGGCCTTCGATGCCGTGCGGGAGCTGCCACCGGAGACCGTGCTCGTGGGGGTCTCGATGGGGGCGGGCGTGGTCGAGACCGTGCTGCCGCACCGCCTCGGCACGGCCGGCGTCCTGATGCTGCACGCCGTGGGGGCGTTGCCGGCCGGGATCCGGGCCGGCCTGCCGGTGCAGGTGCACGTCGCCGACCCCGACCCCATCGCACCCCCGGCGCAGATCACGGCGTGGCGCACGACCGCGGCCTGGGTGGGCGCCGACGCCCGGGTGTTCACCTACCCGGGCATCGGCCACTTCTTCACCGACGCGGACGGCCCCGAGTACGACGAGCGCGCGGCCGAGCTCGCCGGGGACCGCGTCCTGGAATTCCTCAGCCGTAGTTCACCGGGTAGTGCTTGATGCCGTTGATCCAGCTCGACCGCAGCCGCACCGGGGGCGCCGCTTCGGTGATGTCCGGCATCACGTCCGCGATCGCGTTGAAGATCAGGTCGATCTCCAGGCGGGCCAGGTTGGCGCCGATGCAGTAGTGCGAACCGGTGCCGCCGAAGCCGACGTGCGGGTTGTCCTCGCGGAGGATGTCGAACTTCTCCGGGTCGTCGAAGACTTCGTGGTCGAAGTTGGCCGAGCTGTAGAACATGCCGACGCGGTCGCCCTTGCGGATCTGCGCGCCGCCGAGCTCGGTGTCGCGGGTGGCGGTGCGCTGGAACGCCACGATCGGGGTGGCCCAGCGGACGATCTCGTCGGGGGCGGTCTTCGGCCGCTGCTCCTTGAACAGCGCCCATTCGTCCGGGTGGTCCAGGAACGCCTTCATGCCGTGGGTGATGGCGTTGCGCGTGGTCTCGTTGCCGGCGACGGCGAGCAGGATGACGAAGAAGCCGAACTCGTCGGAGCCGAGCGACTCCCCGTCGACGTCGGCCTGGATGAGCTTGGTCGCGATGTCGTCCATCGGGCACTTGCGCCGGTCCTCGGCCATGTTCCAGGCGTAGCCGACGAGCTGGGCCGACGCCTCCAGCGGCGCGACCTCGTACTCCGGGTCGTCGTAGGCGACCATCTGGTTGGACCAGTCGAAGATCTTGAGCCGGTCCTCCTGCGGGATGCCGATCAGCTCGGCGATCGCCTGCAGCGGCAGCTCGCACGCGACGTCGGTGACGAAGTCGCCCGACCCCTTCTTCCGCGCTTCGTGCACGATCCGCTCGGCGCGGTCGCGCAGGGTGTCCTCGAGCTTCGAGATGGAGCGCGGGGTGAAGCCCTTCGACACGATCCGCCGCAGCTTCGTGTGCTGCGGGGCGTCCTGGTTGAGCAGCACCAGGCGGTTCGCCTCGAGGTTGTCCTCGGTCATGTTCTCGTCGAAGCGGATGATGGCGGTCTTCTCCCGCGACGAGTAGAGCGTGCTGTCGCGGGAGACCTCCTTGACGTCCGCGTGGCGCGAGACGACCCAGTAACCGTCGTCTCGGTAGCCCGCGGTGTTGTGCTTCTGGGGGTTCCACCACACCGGAGCGGTCCGCCGGAGTTCCGCGAACTCGGCGACGGGGAGCCGTTCTGCGAGGAGATCGGGATCGGTGAAGTCGAACCCGGCGGGGATGAGCGGAGCGGCCACGTTGCCTCCCACGGTTCGCACTTGGAACACGTTCTAGCTTGGATTGAAGCATACGGTGTTAACCATGGGAAGAGCTTCAGTGAAACCCGTTTACTCAACCGGCGATGGCAGGTGAGCGTGCGCTCACCCGATGAAGATCAAGAACGCGTCACGCCTGCGCAGACTTGCACAAAACAATAACTTGTTCTAGTTTTTGGCCTGGACAGTGTTTCCCGACGAAGGGGACGACATGGGCGTGCCGGTCATCGTCGAAGCCGTGCGGACCCCGATCGGCAAGCGGGGCGGGCTCCTGGCCGGCCTGCACGCGGCCGAGCTGCTGGGCGCCGCCCAGCTGGCCCTGCTGGACCGGGCCGGGATCGACCCCGGGCTCGTCGAGCAGCTCATCGGCGGCTGCGTCACGCAGGCCGGTGAGCAGTCGAACAACGTCACGCGCACGGCGTGGCTGCACGCGGGCCTGCCCGAGACGGCGGGCGCGACCACGATCGACGCCCAGTGCGGCTCGGCGCAGCAGGCCACCCACCTCGTCGCCGGCCTGATCGCGGCGGACGCCATCGAGGCCGGGGTCGCCTGCGGGGTCGAGGCGATGAGCCGGGTCCCGCTGGGCACGAACCGCGCCGGCGCGTCCCCGCGGCCGTCGTCGTGGTCGATCGACCTGCCCGACCAGTACGGCGCGGCCGAGCGCATCGCGGTCCGGCGCGGGCTGAAGCGCGACGACGTCGACGCGTTCGGCGCGGCCTCCCAGCACAAGGCGGCGGCCGCCTGGGCGGCGGGCCACTTCGACCGCGAGGTGGCGCCGGTGAAGGCGCCGGTGCTGTCCCCGGATGGTGTTCCGACCGGGGAAACCCGGCTGGTCTCCCGCGACCAGGGCTTGCGCGAGACGACGGTCGAGGGCCTCGCGCGGCTGAAGCCGGTGGTCGAGGACGGCGTCCACACGGCGGGCACGTCGTCCCAGATCTCCGACGGCGCGGCGGCGCTGCTCCTGCTGGAGGCGGACCGGGCGGCGGCGCTGGGCCTGCGTCCGCGCGCCCGGATCGTCGCGCAGGCGCTGGTCGGCGCGGAGCCGTACTACCACCTGGACGGCCCGATCCGCGCCACGGAACGCGTGCTCGCCCGGACCGGGATGACGGTGGCCGACGTGGACCTGTTCGAGGTCAACGAGGCGTTCGCGTCGGTGGCGTTGTCGTGGCAGCAGGTGGTGGCGCCGGACCCGTCCCGGGTCAACGTCAACGGCGGCGCGATCGCCCTCGGCCACCCGGTGGGCAGCACGGGCGCCCGGCTGCTGACGACGGCGTTGCACGAGCTGGAACGCCGCGACGCGGCGACGGCCCTGGTGACGATGTGCGCGGGCGGCGCACTGGCCACCGCGACGATCATCGAGCGGCTTTGAGCGCGTCCACTTCGATCTCGATCTTCATCCGCGGGTCCGCCAGGCCGCACTCCAGCATCGTCGCGGCCGGGCGGACGTCGGCGAACGCCTTGCGCAGCACCGGCCAGCACGGTTCGAAGTCCGCGCGCGAGGGCAGCAGGTAGCGGACGCGGACCACGTCCGCGAAGGTGCAGCCCGCTTCGGCCAGCGCTGCCTCGATGTTGCGCAGGCACTGGGCCGCCTGCTCGACGACGTCGTCGGAGATGGTCATCGCCGCGTAGTCGAAGCCGGTCGTGCCCGAGACGTACACGCGATCGCCGTGCACCACGGCCCGCGCGTAACCGATCTGCTCCTCGAACGCGGACCCGCTCAGGATCGCTCGCCGTTCCGTCATACCGCGCACATTAGCTTGCGGCCCTTGTGCTTCACTTCGATGCATGATCTCGGAGAGCCGCTGCCCGGTGGAGGACGGTGAGCTCCTCGTCCGCCGCGGCGGCGAGGGCCCGGCGCTGCTGCTGATCGCGGGCGGCACGGGGTCGGGTGACTCCTACCGCGCGCTGGCGAAGCAGCTGTCCGCGGACTACACCGTGATCACCTACGACCGGCGCGGCCACTTCGGCAGCACGGACACGACGACGGGCCCGGTCCCGGTGTCCCTGCAGGCCGACGACGCACGGGCGGTCCTGAACCACGCGGCGACCGGCCCGGCGATGGTGTTCGGCTCGAGCGCGGGCGCGCTGATCGGCCTGGACCTCGTCGCCCGGTACCCGGACAGCGTGACGACGCTGGTGGCCCACGAACCCCCGGCGGTCCACCTGATGCCGGACGCGAGCGGCTGGCTCGAAGCGGCGGCCGAACAGGTCCGCCTCGCCCGGTCGGGCGAACTGATGGCGGCGGTGACGCGCTTCGCGGACGCGATCGCGGGCGCGGCCCTGCCGAACCTGCCCAATCTGCGCCTTCCGCACGAAGCCGACTGGATCCGGTTGTTCGACCGCGAGCTGACGGAGTTCTTCGACTACCTGCCGGACCTGCGGGCCCTGCGCAGGGCGAGCACGGAGATCTTCCCGGTGGCGGGCGAAGGAAGCCGGGGCCGGTACCACTACCAGCCGGCGAAGATCCTGGCGCTGGAGCTGGGGTTGCCGTTCACGGAGCTGCCGGGGTCCCACCTGGCACCACAGCGAAACCCGGTGAAGTTCGCTGCGGCGTTGAAGGAACTGCTGAGCCCGGAAGCGTGACCCTGATGTAACGCCCCTTCCGGCCGCGACGACTCGGAAGGCGTTGCAAGTCGGCTCACCGGGAAGACGTGGGCTACCGGGAGCAGGGAGTCGCATGGCCCAGGCCATCCAAATGCACCTCAACCAGGCTCTGATGCGGATTCCCCGCCGCGCGGAAAGCGCCGATCGGTCGACGTTGGCGGCCACCTACGTCACGGCCGGCTCCTTCTCCGCCATGATCAACTCGACCGACCACCAGATCCTCTTCGGCCGACGGGGCACGGGCAAGACCCACGGCCTGCTGCATCTCCACGACCTCATCGAACAGACCGGCGACGTCGCGGTATATCTCGACTTGCGCACGATCGGGTCGACCGGCGGCTTGTACGCCAACGAGGCATTGAGCCCGGCCCAACGCGGCACCCAGCTTCTCGTGGACACGCTCGAGGCGGTTCACGACCAGCTCGTTGCGGTGGCCATCGACGGCCGGGACTTCGATCAGGATCAGGTCATGCAGGGCCTCGACGACTGGGCCGCCGCGGCGACCGAAGTCGAGGTCGTCGGAGAGACCGAGCAGGAGCAGACTCGCGGCGACGCCGACGAACACGTCGGTGGTCTCGAAGCGTCATTGGGCCGAACGGGCGGATTCAAAGCCGGCCTGCACCACAAAGCTTCCACGACTGCTTCGAGCCGACGGAAACGCACCGGTGTCGAACAGCACCGGGTCATGTTCGGTCCGCTCAGCAGGGCGATCCAGGCAGTCGCCGACGGGATTCGGCCGACGAGGTTGTGGATACTGCTCGACGAATGGAGCAGCATACCGCTTGACCTGCAGCCGTTCCTGGCAGACCTGCTGCGACGCAGCATCCTGCCGATACGCGGGACAACCGTGAAGATCGCCGCCATCGAGCACCGCGCACGGTTCTTCATTCCGGTCCACGATGACTACCTCGGCATCGAGGTCGGCTCGGACGCCGCTTCGACGGTGAGCCTCGACGACGCCTTGGTCTTCGACCAGTCGCGGCAACAAGCCCAAGCCTTCTTCCGACAACTGTTCTACAACCACGTTCGACCGGTTCTCAAGACCATGCTGCGGACCGCCACCCCGGACATCGACGACTTCACGGAAGGCACGTTTCGGGAGGGAGCATTACCTGAGCTGGTCAGAGCAGCCGAAGGAGTGCCCCGTGACGCGATCAACATCGCCGCGCTCGCTGCTCAGCACGCACACACGGGCAAGATCGATGTCTCGCACGTGCGCCGGGCAGCGAAGGACTGGTACCTGCGAGACAAGAAAATCGCGCTGAAAAGGTACGAGGGCGCCGACCAGCTCCTCGCGAACCTCGTCGACGAAGTGGTGGGACGCCGCCGCTCCCGCACCTTCCTCCTGCCCGCGGCGGATCGTCCGGCCACGATCGACGCGTTGTGCGATGCGCGCCTGCTCCACGTTCTCCGCCGAGGCGTCGTCGATCCCCGGCACCCGGGACGGCAGTACGACGGCTTCGCCATCGATTACGGCTGCTACGTCGCACTCCTGACCGACGACACCAAGAATGTTCCCGCCGACGTCTTTCACTTTGACAAGGCCATCGTCGATCTCGCTCGGATCGGCGGTTAGACGACCCGGATGCCGTCCTTCCAGACCTCCCGGATGTTCGACGCCAGCGCCGGGAAGTCGTACGGATCCCCCGCCACCACCACGACATCCGCCCGCAGCCCCGGCTCCAGCCGCCCCAGCTCCCCGTCCAGCCCCATCAACCGCGCGGCCGAGGACGTCGTCGCCTCCAGGACGTCCCCCGGTGGCATCCCGCACGCCGCCATCAACGCCAGTTCCTCGAGGTTCGTCCCGTGCGGCCCCACGCCGCTGTCCGTGCCCATCGCGATGCGCACCCCCGCCGCATAAGCGCGGCGCACCGAGTCCCGGTGGGCTTCCACCACCTCTCGCGCCTTCGCCACCACCGCCGCCGGGAGGTCGACGCCCGCGTCCGCCGCGCGGACCACGTTCACCGGGGCGATCAGCGTCGGGACCAGCCACGTTCCGTGGCCCAGCATCAGCTCGATCGCCTCGTCGTCCAGGTGGATGCCGTGCTCGATCGACCGGACGCCCGCGCGGACCGCGTTCTTGATGCCCGCCGCGCCCTGGGCGTGGGCCATCACCGGGCGGCCCTGCATCGCCGCCTCCGTCACCAGGACGTCCAGTTCCTCCGGGGTGAACTGCGCGTGCCGCGGGTCGTCGCGCGGGGACAGCACGCCGCCCGTCGTGCACACCTTCAGCACGTCGGCGCCCGCGCGCAGCAGCGTGCGGGCCACCCGCCGCATCTCGTCGGGGCCGTCGGCCGTCGCGTCCGGGCGGCCCGGGTGCGGCAGCATCAGCGGCACGCACAGCCCGGACGGGTGCCAGGAATCGCCGTGGCCGCCGGTCGGGCTGATCAGCCCGACCGAGATCTGCAGCCGCGGGCCCGGGATCAGCCCGTCGTCCACCGCCTGCTTGATGCCGAGGTCGGCGCCCGCGGCGTCGCGGACCGTCGTGATGCCCAGCCCCAGCGTCGCCCACAGGTTCCGCGCGGCTTCGTAGAACTGGTAGGAAAACGGCTTCTGCACCCGCGCGAGCAGCCCGATGTCCGAAATCGTCACGTGCACGTGGCAGTCGAACAGCCCGGGCAGCAGCACCGTGCCGCTGCAGTCGACGCCCTCGTCGCCGTCGAGGTCCGTGCCGACGTCGACGATCCGGCCGTGCTCGACGACGACGTCGGCCGGCGCCGGGTCCGCGCCGGTGCCGTCGAACACCGAGCCGCCGGTGAACACCGTGCGCGTCACGCCGCCTCCACGAGAGCCGTCCGCCGCGGCGCCACCGCCGCGGTCAGTGCGAGCACGACCACGTTCGCGCCGAGCCCGACCAGGCCGACGTTGACCGTGCCCACGAGATGAGTGTCCACAAAGGTCAGCCAGAGCACCACGAGCTCGCCCGCGACCAGCCCGGCGAGCACCGGGCCCTTGCCGACCGGCACGCGCCGCAGGAACCCCAGCAGGTTCGCCGGGGCCAGCTGGACCGACCCGGAATAGGTCAGCAGCAGGAGGTTGGCCAGCAGATCCGGCCGGAAGATGCCGAGCACGAGGGCAAGAGTACTCGCGAGCACAACCGTGCCGTGGTTGATCCAGAACTGGCGGCGGCCACTGCGGACCCGGACGATGTTGCGCGCCACCAGCGACGAGATGCCGATCAGGATGCCGGCCGCCGGCACCATCGCGGTGGCCGTCGCGGCGACCACGACGATCCCCGTCACCCACCCGGGCAGGGCGTCCTTCGACAGCGTCAGCAATACGCCGTTCGGGTCACTCCCCTTGGGCACCACCAGGATCGCCGCGAACCCGATCACCATGGGCAGCAGCAGGCACAGCTCGTACACCGGCATCCAGGCGTAGTTGCGCCGCAGCACCTTCGGGTCGCGCGCGGACATCAGCGCCGGCCACGAGTGCGGCAGTGTCATCAGCCCGACGCCGATCGCGCTGACCAGCATGCTCGTCACGAACCAGACGTGGTCGTTCGCTCCACTGTGGACGATCAGCTTCTCCGGGTGCAGCTGTTCGATCTTGTGGAACACCGCGGGGATGCCGCCGGCGAAGTGCGTCGGCACCGCGATGATCAGCACCACCAGCGCGACCAGCATGATGCCGTCCTTGAAGTAGGACGTCGCCGCGACGCCGCGCAACCCGGCCCACAGCACGAACGCGACCACCAGCACGCTGCCGGCGACCATGCTCAGCGTCCCGGACGCGGTGTCGCCGGTGACCAGCCGGACGATCAGCCCCAGCCCGGTGATCTGCAGCTGCAGGTAGGGCAGCACGAAGACGACGCCGAGCACCGCCGACAGCGTTCCGAGCGCCCGGCTGGAGTAACGGTCCTCGAGGAAGTCGCCCTGCGTGAGGTAGCCGCGCTCCTTGCCCAGCGTCCACAGGCGTTTCGCGAGGAAGAACAGCACGACGTAGGCGATCGGGACGTACGGCAGCGCGTACATCGCCGCGACGCCGCCGGAGAACGCGAGGCCGGCCATGCCGAGGAAGGTGAAGGTGGTGAACACCTCGCCCGCCTGCAGGAACCACATCGTCACGGCGCCGAACCGGCGGCCGCCGACGGTCCACTCGGCCAGGTCCGCGGCCGGGCGGCGGCGGCCGACGAAGCCGAGCACGCCGATGAGCACGATGCCGGCGAGGGTGAAGGCGAGGATCATCCGTCGTCCTCCCCCGCGCGCATCAGACGTTCCGACAGCAGCAGCGCCGGGGTGAACATGAGGCACCAGAACGCGCCCCACACGACCATCCGCGGCAGCCCGAGCCACAGCCCGGTGGTGTTGACGAACGGCAGGAACGGCATCAGGACCAGCGCGACGACGGGCAGCAGCGGCGGCCAGTGGTAGCGGCGCACCGGCGTCACCCGGCCAGGAGCGTGAGGCGGCGGACCGCGAGTTCGGCCAGCAGCGCGGCGCCGTCGCCGAGCACGCTGTCGTCGAAGCGGGCGCGCGGCGAGTGGTTGTCCGGGGCGCTCGCCGGGTCCGTCGGGCACGCGCCGAGGAAGAGGTACGCGCCCGGAACCCGGTCCAGGACGCGGGAGAAGTCCTCCGAACCGGTGATCGGATCGGCCATCTCGGTGAACCGTTCCGCGCCGAAGACGTCGCGGATCGTGTCGGCGACGAAGCCGTACGCCTCGGCGTCGTTGACCGTGGCGGGGTACTCGGGTTCGTAGGTGACGTCGATGTCGAGGCCGTGCGCCTGGGCGATGCCGCGGCAGACCTGCACCGCCCGCTCCCCCACCCGCGCGGCGACCTCCGGGGAGAACGAGCGGAGCGTCGCCTCGAACACCGCGTCGTCCGGGATGATGTTGCGCCGGGTGCCGGCGTGGAACGAGCCGACGGTGATCACGACCGGGTCGAAGACGTCGAAAGTGCGCGTGACCATCGTCTGGAGCGCGGTCACCATCTCGCAGGCCGCCGGGATCGGGTCGCGGGCGTCGTGCGGGGAGGAGCCGTGGCCGCCGTCGCCCTTGACCCGGACCTCGAGGGCACCCGACGCCGCCATCAGCGTGCCGGGACGGGCGGTGAACTGGCCCTTCGCGTAGCTCGCGGCCGAGACGTGCAGGCCGTAGGCGGCGTCGACGGGCTTGCCGGACGCGGTCAGGACGCCTTCGTCGATCATGTGGCCGGCGCCGTCCCAGCCCTCTTCGCCGGGCTGGAACATGAAGACGACGTCGCCGGGGAGGTCTTCCTTGCGCGCGGCGAGCAGGCGGGCCGCGCCGACCAGGCCCGCGGTGTGGAGGTCGTGGCCGCAGGCGTGCATGGCGCCGTCGTGGGTCGAGGTGAACTCCTCGCCGCTGGCCTCGGTGACCGGGAGCGCGTCCATGTCGCCGCGCAGCAGGACGGCGCCGCCGGGTTTGCCGCCGGGTTTGCCGCCGCGCAGGACGGCCGTGATCGACGACAGGTTCTTGCCGAGGGTGACTTCGAGCGGCAGGCCGTCGAGGGCGGCGAGGACGCGTTCCTGGGTGCGCGGCAGGTGCAGGCCGATTTCGGGGATGCGGTGCAGGTCGCGGCGGAGGGCGACCAGGTCGTCGAGCAGGGCGGCGGCGTCGGATCGCAGGGTCATCCGCCGATCATGCGAGTGTCGAGCACAATGACCGGGGAAAATCGTCAAAACCACCGATCCGAGGGCTGATGAGCGAAGAATCCGCCATGTTGGCCGAGCAGGACCTCAAACTGGTCGACGCGATCCAGGCGGCGCCGCGGGCGTCGTGGTCGACGCTCGGCGAGGCACTGGGCCTGGGCGCGGTGACGGCGGCCCGGCGGTGGGACGCGCTGGTGGAGCGCGGTGACGCCTGGCTGACCGCCTACGCCGGCGGGGAGCTGACCACGCAGCTGGCGTTGGCTTTCGTCGCGCTCGACTGCGAGCCGGGGGCGGTGCTCGACGTCGCTTTCGCGCTGGCGGCGGACGTCCACGTGGCCACCGTCGAGCACGTCGCCGGGCCGTGCGAGCTGCTGGTGCACGTCGTGGCGCCGTCCCTGCGGGAGCTGGGCGCGCACGTCGCGGGCCGGGTGGCGGCGGTGGCGGGCGTGACGCGGGCGCGGACGGTGCTGTCCCCGCGGATGTTCACCGAGGGCAGCCGCTGGCGGGTCCGGGCGATCTCGCCGGGGCAACGCGAAGCCCTGTCGGCGAAGCCGCCGCGAAAGCGCACACCGGTGCGGTTCGACGCGGCGGACCGGGCGCTGATCCTGGCGCTCGGGGCGGACGCCCGCGTGTCGGCAGCGGCTTTGGCGGGCGAACTCGGCGTCGGGGCGACGACCGTCCGGCGCCGGCTCGACGCGCTGCTCGGCCGCGGCGCGATCCGCGTCCGCTGCGAGATCGCGCGGTCGGTGTCACCGGCGCCGGTCACGGTCACGCTGTGGCTGCGCGTCCCGCCGGACAAGCTGGAGACGACCGCCCGGTCGCTCGCGGTGGTGCCGGAGGTCCGGATGTGCGCGGCCCTGTCGGGGGCGGCGAACCTGATGCTGGTGGTCTGGCTCCCGGCGTCGCACGACGTGCTGGCGCTCGAGGCAGGCCTGGCGGCGAAGCTGCCGTGGCTGGAGATCGTCGACCGGGCGGTGACCCTGCGGAGCGTCAAGCTGATGGGCCGGCTGCTCGATTCGGCGGGGCGCGGGACCGGGCGGGTGCCGCTGGACTTCTGGGCCGCGGTCCCCGTGCCGGAGCACGGGGACCGCAGCGTTGACCGGTCCGGGGGATGAGGGGGGTGAGGTGGAGGGAAGCATCCCCCGGGACCGGGGTCCGGGACGTGCCGCGGAAGCGGACTTTCGAGCGGCGGCCGACGGCCGAGGGGCGGCCACCGGCGGGGCTTCGGGAGCGGTCTCGCGTGGACGGAGGCGGGACTCGCGTGTTCAGCGGCGGATCCGGCGCGCTCGGAGACGGGACTCGCGTGATTGGGCGGGCATCTCGCGTGATTTGGAAGGCATCACACGTGATTGGAGGGGCATCTTGCGTGGCTGGGGGGCGGTTCGGGGGGAGGTTCCGGCCGGTGGACTGGGGGGGTGAGGTGGAGGGAAGCGTCCACCGGGCCGGAACTCGCGGGCGGGAGTGGCTCCCGCCGTTTTCCTCCTTCGCTGACCCGGCTCGGCCGGGTCGGTGGGGGGTGAAGAATCCCGGCCCGGTGGACGGGGGGTGAGGTGGAGGGAAGAGTCCACCGGACCGGGGCTCGGGGTGCGGGACGGGGTCCCGCCTTTCTTCTCGGGGTGAAGCAACCGGCCCGGCGGACTGGGGGGGGTGAGGTGGAGGGAAGTGTCCGCCGGGCCGGGGTTCGTGGGGCGGGTCAGTACCCGCCGGGGGTGGTCGCGACGGCCTGCCGGACTTGCGGCCGGCTCGCCGGGTTCGCCTTGCAGCCGTTGGGTTCCACCGCGAACCACGTGCCGCCCGCGCCGTGGCCGCTCGCCTCGCCGGAGGCGGTGTCCTGGGCGTAGGTGTAGACCGGCCAGCCGCCGACCGTCACCTGGCTGGTGCCGTCCGGCCGGCGGATGCGGCCGACCAGGCCGGAGTCGATCCCGGCCGCGACCGTGATCCGGCCGTCGGCGGGCAGCGGCGGCCACTTCTGCGCGCAGGTTCCGTCGCAAGTGGACTTTCCGGAACCCTTGCCGTCCTTGGTGAACAGGTAGAGCGTGCGACCGGCCGAGTCCGTGAGGACCGGCCCGAGGCCGCCGACGTCGGTGGTGCCGACGGTGGCCGGGCCCGCGTCCGCCTTCTTCCCCGAAGGCGTGATCGCCGTCCAGTCCGCGCTGACGTTCCGGCCGAGCGCCACGCCCGGCCCGGTGTCCTTGGCGTACCGGTAGACCGGCCAGCCGCCGACCGTCACCTGCTTCGTGCCGTCGGGCCGGGTCACCTGCCCGACCAGGCCGCCGTCGACGCCGGCGGCGAGCGCCGGGACGTCGGACACCAGCGGCGGCCAGGTCATCGCGCACGGGCCGGCGCAGGTGGCCTTCGCCGGCTCGGCGGTGTCCTTGGCGTAGCGGTAGAGCGTGTGTCCTTCGCCGTCGGCCAGAACTTCGCCCAGACCATCCACAGTGGACGTGATGAGCTGGGCCCGTTCGGCCGGGGAACCGGCCGGGACCGCGCTCGCCGGTTGCTGCTGCTGGGCGCCGAGGGTCAGCTGCTGACCGGCACCGGAAGTGGCGTACGGGTTGGTCCCGCAGGCCGCGACCAGCGCGAGTCCGGCGAAGGCGAGCGGCAGGGCGGCAACCGGGCGAGCACGGTACATCGGAGGTTCTCCTTCCTGGCTTCTCGAAAGGGGCCGGGAGCGCGGTGGCTATTCGGCGCAGGCCTTGCCGGAGTTGACGCAGTTGACCAGGCGGCCCATGATCTGCTTGCTCATCACGTTCGCGAAGTCGTCGTGGTCCGAACGCGGGTTGTGCTTCTCCTGGGCGAACGCGTCCACTTTGTACTCGCCGTTCTGCTGGACGTCCTGCGGGACGTTGTACACCAGGGTGACCTGCAGCTGCGGCACGTTCTTGAAGCCCTGCGGGCACTTGCCCTGCTGGTTGGCGAAGACGATGTGGCTGCGGTGGTCCTTGCTGTCGGTGTTCTTGCCGTCCCAGCAGTTCGGGAAGGCGTGGATGCGCTCGACCTTGCTGCCCGCCGGGCAGATCGGGTACAGGTCGGTCAGCCGGTCCTCGAACCCGGTGCAGGTCCAGCTCGGCCGGGCGTTCTTCGGGCCGTTGGTGCTCTGCTTGGCGTCACCGTAGAGGATCTTCAGGCCGAGCGGCATCGCGACGACGTCCTGCGCGCCACCGCCGATGAACTTCAGCGTCGCCGACTCCGGCTCGATGATCGTGCCGTCGTTGTCGCCGACCTCCTTGTTCGCGCCCTGGATGCCGCCGAGCTCGTCCTGCTGCTGGTTCTGGTTCTGGTTCTGGTTGGCCTTGTCCTGGTTGTTCTGCTGCTGGTTGTTCTGGTTCTGCTGCTGGTTGTTCTGGTTCTGCTGCTGGTTCTTGTTCTGGCCCTGCTTGTTCTGGCCGTTCTGGTCCTGCTGGTTGTTCTGGTCCTGCTGGTTGTTCTGGTCCTGCTGGTTGTTCTGGTTGTTCTGGTCCTGGTTCTGCTGCTGGTTGTTCTGGTCCTGGTTGCGCTGGCGGCGCTGCTGCTGACCGTCCTGGTTCTGGTTCTGCTGGTCACCCTGCTGCTGCGCGCTCCGGCCCGAGCGGCCGCCACCCTGACCCTGGTTGTTGCGCTGGTCCTGGGTGTCCTTGGCGTCCTGGGCGCTCTTGTCCTCCTGGACGTCGCCCGTCTTGCCCTTCTGCTGCTGCTGGGCCTTCTGGTTCTTCTGCTGCTGCGCTTCCTTGTCGCCCCGGTCGATGCGGATGACCGGCCAGAAGTAGGCGGACTTGTCGCCGTTCTTGCAGGTGGTGCCGCCGGCGAGCAGGCTCTTGAGGCTCGAGTCGGCGTTCGTGGTCAGGTTGCCCACGTAGTCGTGCAGGTGCTGGGCACCGTTCTTGATCCCGGGCTGGGCGATGAAGTTGTCCGGGTTCTGGTGCGCACCGTCGGCGTTGGTTCCACAGTTGACGGTGAAAGACCCTTGCGCACCCTTCTTCTTCAGGGCGGCATTGACGTTGTTGCCGGCGGGGACCTTGTTGATGTCGATGAAGAACGACGGGTCCGCGGGGTCCGCGCTGGCTTCGCCCGTGCGGCCCGTGGTGACCGCGACGGCGAGTGCGCCGACCGCGATGGCCAGGCCGATCGCGCCCATCGCGATCTTGGTTCGGCGGGCGACACGATGCTTGCCCGACACGGGGGGCCGAGAATTCCGGGGCATGGACTAGTTCACCTCGTTCGTTTTTCCGGGCGCGCCGAACTGCGCGGCAGCCCGGGCAAGAACTACCGTCAATTGAGGTCGAGATCGCACGGAACCGGTAAGGGGGATGCTTGCGGTTCCGGCTGTCGGGATGCATCGGGGGATGCATTGGGGGATACGGACCCGAGCGCCCCGAGGTTCAAAAGCGACCGGCCCGTTATCTGTTCGTTATCAACCGGAACGCAACCGGGCGGCATTCACCCAGGTCACGGCGTCGGAGGGGAAAAGAGAAAGTCAGCGCTGCACGACGACGAGGACCGTGCCGTCGTCGCCGCGGACCTCGAAGCGGCTGATCTGGTCCATCGCCAGGGCGACCGAACCCTGCAGCCGCAACGGTTCCGGCGAGCCGGGGATGCCGAACCCCTTGGGCGGCACCGACCAGCTGGACACCACGCGCTCGGCTCCGGTCGCCGGGATGGCGACCAGCTGGCACTTCACCGGTCCGACGATCCCGCGCAGCTCGAGGTCGACGCGGCTGCCCCACTCCACCGGGGACACCGTGACCAGCGCGCTGACGGCGGACCCGCCGCTGCCGCGGCCGTAGGTCTGGCCGCCGCCGGGCTGACCGGCCGACGTGGACGGCGGGGGCGTGGACGTGCCCTCGACGCTCGTCACCGGGGGCGGCTGCTTGCCGCTCGGGGCGGCGAGCGAGGCGGGCGGGACGGCGTCGGCCGGCCGGACCGCGAGGGTCACCAGCGGGCCGGCGATCACGGCCGCCGCGGCCGCGGCCCCGGCGAGGATGCCGATCCGGCGACGGCGGCGGCGCTTCACCGCGGCCTCTTCCATCAGGCCGCGCAGCACCCGGGGGCCGGGCGAGAGGGTGCGCGGGCCGGGCGCGGGCATCGGGGGCTCCGGCCAGCTGCGCTTCACCAGGTCGAGGACGTCCGGCAGCTGGTAGAGCTCGATCAGGTCGAGCTGACAGTGCGGGCAGTTCATCAGGTGGGCTTCGAACTGGGTGTTCTCGGCCTCGGAGAGGACGCCGAGCACGTACGCGGCGACGTCGGTGTGTGCGGAACCGGCCACGTTCAGTTCACCCCCGCTCGCGCAGGGCCCGGCGCAGCGCGCGGACGGCGTGGTGGATGCGGGACTTGACGGTGCCCGGGGGCACGCCGAGGGTCGCCGCGACCTCGTTCACGGTGCGATCGCGCAGGTAGGTCTGCTGGATGGCCTCCCGCTGCTCGGGCGAAAGGCCCTGCAGCGCCTCGTAAACGATCATCGCGGCGAGCGTCCGGTCCGATTCGTCGGACACCGCGATCGCGTCGGATTCGATCTCCTCGAGCTCCTGGGGCCGGACACTGCGGCTGCGCCAGCCGTCGATGACGGTACGCCGGGCCACCGTGAACAACCAGGCACGCAGCATCTCCGGCTGGCGGTCGAGCTTGTCCGCGTTCCGCCACGCCTTGATCAGGGTCTCCTGCACGACGTCCTCGGCCCACTGCCGGTCGTGGCCGGTCAGCCGCAGCGCGAACGCCATGAGGGACCCGCCGAACTCCTGGTAGAGCGCCTTGGCAAGATCATCGGAACCGTCGCCGGGCTCGACGACGGCTTCGGGGTCTCCGACGGATCTCAGCGCCCGGGTGTGCCGTCCCACGCGGGACATCCTGGTGGGCCGGACGGCCTACGTCCAGTACTTCGGACCCGCGAACCGGGCCAAAACTTTTTTGAACCGTTTCCGGACCGTGTCCGTATCCCCTACCGAAGACCCCGACCAGGCGTTGTCCCCCGCAACGCTCCGCATCCACTCCGGACCGAATGTCCACTGTGGATCTTTCGCGCCCTTTTCCGTTGCACTACCGGCAACAGCGCGTAGTCATGCCCCACGGAGGAGCAGTGATCCGCATTCCCCGCCCGGTGGTCCCCGCCGCCGTGTGCCTCTCCGCACTCGCCTTGCTCACTGCCTGTACCGCCGGCGCCGCCACCACCTCGGGTGGCGGGTACGCCGCGGGTGGCGCCGGGATGCAGATGCCCGGCATGCAGCAGGGACAGGTCGTGCTGCCGATGCCGCAGGGCATCACGGCCGACCCGAACAACCCGGCGAAGAGCCAGCTCCGGGCCGCGAAGACGTTCGACCTCGGTCTCCTGCTCGTCGACGGGACCGGGTACACGATCTACCGCTACGACCGCGACACCCCCAGGCCGTCGCGGTCCAACTGCACGGACGCGTGCGCGGCCAAGTGGATCCCGGTCAAGCCCGGCACCCTGGCCCCGATCGACGTCGACCAGTCGCTGATCGGCCAGATCACCCGCGACGACGGCAGCGTCCAGCAGACCCTCGCCGGCTGGCCGCTGTACCACTTCACCGGCGACCAGGAGCCGGCCGACACCTCCGGCCAGGGCGCCGACCAGGCGTGGTACCCGATCGCGCCGGACGGCAAGAAGATCACGTTGACCCAGGACGAGTGGAGGCAAAATGCGTTCGGCGTCTGAGCTCGCCGGGTTCGACTGCGAACCCCCGTCGGTCCTCGAGCGCTCCCGGCCGCTGGTCCGGATCCTGTTCGTGCTGGCCGCGATCCTGACGCTGCTCGCGCCGGGCTCGGCCTCGCTCGCCCAGACCGGCGCCGTGAACTCGGTGTCCGACACCGACGCGGTGCTGCTGACCAAGGTCCGCCAGGCCGGTCTGTGGGAAATGCCCTCGGGCATGATGGCCATGGAAAAGGGCAGCCCGCTGGTCCAGAAGGTCGGCTTCGCGATCATGATGGACCACGGCCGCCTCGACGTGGCGACCCGCGCCCTGTCGCAGAAGCTGAACTCGCCGGTCCCCGACCAGCCCTCCGACGAGCAGCGCGGCTGGCTCGCCGAGGAGATGGCCGCCTCCCCCGGCCCGGAGTTCGACCGCGTCTTCGCCAACCGGCTGCGGGCCGCGCACGGCCAGGTGTTCGCCGTCCTCGCGCAGCTGCGGGCCGGTACCCGCAACGACGACGTGCGGGCCTTCGCCACCGTCGGCAACCAGGCCGTGATGCGGCACATGACGATGCTCGAGAGCACCGGGATGGTCGACTACACCGCCCTGCCCGCCCCGGTCGTCTCGACCACGGCGGCGCCCACCGGCATCCAGCTCGGCCTCGACACGTCCCAGATCGCCGTGGTGGGAGCACTGTTCCTGCTGGTCGGCGGCGGGCTGTTCTACGTGCTGCGCCAGATCAAGGGCAACCGCAGCCGTGCCAGGGGCGCCCGGCCGGCCGCCGCGAGAACCGGGGGTAGCCATGGTTGAGACCTGGCACAACGCGACGATCTTCCTCACCCAGCAGTTCCAGCCGAAGACCGACCCGGCGGCCCGCGGCCTCGCGGCCTTCGCCGCCCGGACGTCCTACGCGGCGACGATGCTGACGCTCACCTGGGGCGTGCTCACCGCGACCGGCTGGATCCGCTCGGTCACCGGCCGGAAGGGCCTGCGCAGCACGCACATGGTGCTGGCCACCGCGACGATCATCTTCGGCGCCGTCCACGCACTGGGGTTCACCTACCTGACGGTCGCGCCGTACAGCTTCGCCTACATGTTCGTCCCGTTCGGCTCCGGCCAGGAGGCGCGCCACATCGCCGGCATCATCGGCTTCGAGGTCATGTTCGCCATCTTCCTCACCGCCGGCCTGCAGCGCTTCACGTCCTACCGGCGCTGGCTGTGGCTGCACCGCTGCGCCTACCCGGCCGTCGCCCTCATCGCGATCCACTCCTGGTTCGGCGCCATCGCCAACGGACACCTCTCGGTCACCTGGCTCGGCGGCATCACGCTGCTGGTCCCGGCCGTGACGGTGTCGATGCTGCGGTTCATGCCGGCCCGGACCCTGGAACGCATCGGCCTCGTGGAAGAGCAGGTGGCCTGACATGCCGCTCCGACTGCCCGGTGGCGGGCCCCGGATCAGCGTCGACAACGACCGGTGCGAGCTCTACGGCATCTGTGCCATGGAGGCACCGGACGTGTTCGACCTCGGCCAGGACGGCCGCCTGCGCTTCCACACGCGGCTGCTGGACGAGACCACCATGGAACAGGCGAAGATGGCCGCCCGCTGCTGCCCGATGCAGGCGGTCGTGATGAGAGGGGACCTCGATGGCTGACGGCGACCGGATCGTCATCGTCGGTGCGGGCGTCGCCGGGCTGCGCGCCGCGGAACGCCTGCGGGAACAGAAGTTCGACGGCGAGATCGTCCTGATCGGCGACGAGGCCCGGCGGCCCTACCACCGGCCGATGGTCTCCAAGGCGCTGGTGATGGGGACCGAACGGCCCAGCGACGTGGGCCTTTCGCACTACCTGCCGGACCTCGACGTGCACTGGCGCCTCGGCGCGCGCGTGACGCACCTGGACACCACCGAGCGGGTCGTGCACCTGCCCGGCGGGGAATCCCTCTGGTACGACGGCCTGATCGCCGCGACCGGCGTTTACCCGCGGCACCTGCCCGGGGCGCCGCGGCACGACCCGCGGGTGCGGATCCTGCGCACGGTCGAGGACTCGATGGCGGTGCGGCGCTGCCTCAACGCCAGCAAGAAGCCGGCCGTCGTGATCGGGGCCGGCCTGATCGGCAACGAGTTCGCCGCGAGCATGCGGCACATCGGCCGGGACGTCACCCTGATCGGGCACGCGAAGGCGCCGCTGCACCGCTTCGGCGACCGCGTCTCCAGCGGCATCGTCGAGGCGCACCACGAGCACCGGGCGAAGCTGGCCATGCGCAGCGAAGTGCGGCACTGGATCAGCACGAAGGACACCGTCGGGCTGCACCTGACGAACAACCAGCTGCTGGTCGCCAGCGTCGTCGTGCTCGCCATCGGCAGCGTCCCGTCGGTGGACTGGATGCGCGGGTCGGGCCTGGACATCAGCGACGGGGTCCTGTGCGACTCGAAGCTGTTCGCCGAGGGCGCCTCCGACGTCGTCATCGCCGGCGACATCGCGCGCTGGCCGAACCTGCGCTTCGACGAGACCCCGCGGCGGGTCGAGCACTGGATCAACGCCGTCGAATCGGCCCGGCACGCGGCGGACAACCTGCTGATGGGGCACTCCAGCGCCATCCCGTTCACCCCGCTCCCCCGCGCCTGGTCGACGTTGTACGACACGCGGCTGCAGATGTGCGGGATGCCTTCGCTGGCCGAGGACACGGTGTCGCTGGCCGACGGCATCACCGGCTTCGTCCGCGACGGCCGGCTCGTCGGCATCTCCTGCTGGGACAAGCCGCGGGCGATGCTCGACTGGATGGCCGAGCTGGACCGCCGGCTCCCCGCACCGGACTACGTGCCGGAGCCGGAGCCCGCACCCGCGGCGGAGGTCCCCGAGGTCCCGGTCGTCGAGCCGGCGCTGGCCGCACTCGCTGCCGACGTCCCGGCGGAGTTCGACAGCGGCTTCGACCACCAGGCCTTCGAGCGCGAGTTCGAGAGCGAGTTCGCCAACGACATCCCGACGACGGCGTTCCCCGCGCAGTCCCTGCCGGCCCCGCCGACCACGGCGTTCGCCGCGCAGCCCGGGGCCGCGCTGCCGACCATGGCCATCCCGATGGGGAGGTAGAGAAAAGCCGGGGCGGGGCTGCGCGCGGCGGCCCCCGTCCCTTGCCGGTCACCACACTCCCTCCGCGGCTGGGTGTGTGGTGACCGGCCCCGACGTCCCCCAGCCCGCCTCGCGGTCGTGGACCACGAGCGCCCGGCGGGCCAGGAGAAGGTCATCCCGAGGGAACCCGACGCCCCCGGGGTGGCCTTCTTCCGGCGCACCGGGCGGGGGCACGGGGCCGAGCGCCGCGGCGGTTCCCCCGCCGGGGCGCACGGGCCGTGACGATCGCTGCCGGCGGAAGGGTATGCCGCCGTCAGGGAGCGCCACGGTCTTGCAGCACCGGTGCACGGCCGTCCCGGAGGCACGGGAACCCCCGGGACGGCTCCCCCCTCGAGCCGACCCCCCTTCACCCGAGCCGACCCTCCAGACACGCGAACCGACCCTCCAGGTACGCGAGATGCCCCTCCAGTCACGTGAGATACCCCTCCAAGCACGCGAGATGCCCCTCCAAGCACGCGAGATGCCCCTCCAGTCACGCGAGATGCGCGTTCGAGCACGCGAGATGCCGTGCGCGAACGGTCGGCTCGCGTGTCCGGAGGGTCGGCTCGCGTACCTGAGGAGTCGGTTCGCGTCCCTGGAGGGTCGGCTTCGAACTCCTCCGCCGGGGCCGTCAGGTGTGGCAGGATTCATCCGTGACCAGCTCGCCCGCCTCGGCGCAGTACCTGCGCGACCTCGCGCTGCTGCGGCGCGTCCGGGACCGGATCGACCGGGAGTACGCGCAGCCGCTCGACGTCGAGGCGCTCGCCCGGGGGGTGAACATGTCGGCCGGGCACCTCAGCCGGCAGTTCCGGCGTGCCTACGGTGAGTCACCGTATTCGTACCTGATGACCCGGCGGATCGAACGGGCGATGGCGCTGCTGCGCACGGGCGAACTGAGCGTCACGGAGGTCTGCTTCACCGTCGGGTTTTCGTCGCTGGGCACCTTCAGCACGCGGTTCGCCGAGCTGGTCGGGATGCCTCCGAGCGTCTACCGCGAGCAGCAGGCGGAGGCCACCGTCGGGATGCCGCCGTGCGTGGCCAAACAGGTCACCAGACCGATCAGGAATCGAGAAGCGCGGCCCTCGGCCGCCACCTAGGGTGACCACCATGGACGTCACCATTCACTCGAGCTTCCTCCCGCACACCGACCCGGAAGCCTCGCTCGCCTTCTACCGCGACCTGCTCGGCTTCGAGGTCCGCCAGAACGTCAAGTACGGCGACATGCAGTGGATCACCGTCGGCCCGCCGAACCAGCCGGACACCTCGATCGTGCTGTCCCCGGTGGCCGCGACGCCCGGCCTGACCGACGACGAGCGCCGCATGATCAACGAGATGATGGCCAAGGGCACCTACGCGAGCGTCAACCTCGCCACCAAGGACCTCGACGCCCTCTTCGCGAAGCTCGAAGCCGGCAACGCCGAAGTCGTCCAGGAGCCGGTCGACCAGCCGTACGGCATCCGGGACTGCTCGTTCCGCGACCCGGCGGGCAACCTGCTCCGCATCCAGGAACTGCGCTGACCACGACCGTCCCCGCGCTCGGCTACCGCGAGGTGCTGCGCGACCGGCGGGTCGCCGGGCTCCTGCTGGGGGACCTCCTGGCCAACGTCGGCACCGGCATGCTGCTGGTCGCCATGCCCGTCCAGACATTGTCGCTGCACGGCAGCGTCCCGAAGGCGATCGCCATCGGGCTGGTCGAGGCCGCGCCGTTCGTGCTGTCCACCGTGCTGGCGCTGGCCGTCGGCCTGGGCCGGGTGCGGGTGGCGCCGCGGACGCTGCTCGTCGCCGACTGCGTGCTGCGGTCGCTGACCTTCGCCACGCTCGGCGTCCTGGCCGTCACCGGCCGGCTGACGCTGCCGGTGCTGGTCGCCGGGCTGTTCTTCGGCGCGGCGTTCCGGCTGGCCGGGTCGAGCAGCCGGCGCGTCCTGGCGACGTCGGCCGCGGGCGACGCCGGCCGGTTCTCGGTCAACGGCCTGCTCGGCCTGAACACGACGTTCGCGCTCTACATCGCCGGGCCGGTGCTCGGCGGGGTGGTCGTCGCGACCGCCGGCGCGGGGTTCGCGCTCTTCGCCGACGCGTGCGGGGCGCTGGTCCTGCTGGCGTGCGTCCCCCGCGGCGCCGGCGACCGTGACGCGCTGCGCGAGGAGGGCACGCCCGAGTCGGGCTGGCGGATCCTGCGCCGCCGCCCGGTCGCCGCGCGGCTGCTGGTGGTCGAGTTCTTCTTCAACTTCCTGTACATGCCCGTCGAAGTCGCGCTGCCGCTGTACGTGAGCGGGACGCTGCACGCGGGTGCGTCCGGACTGGGGGTGCTGTGGGGTGCGCTCGGGGCCGGCGCGTTCCTCGGCGCCGCGCTCGTCGGCCGGCTGCGGAACCTGCCGCAGCGGCCGCTGCTCGTCGCGATCATCGGCCTGTGGGCGCTGTGCCCGATCGCGCTCGCGGTCACCGGCGACCTCACCGTGGCCCTGCTCGTCTTCGGCCTGGGCGGGCTGGTGTACGCGCCGTTCACGCCGGTCGCGTACAGCTTCCTGCAGTCCGGGCTCGCCCCCGGGGAGCAGCAGCAGGTCGTGACGCTGTGGACGACCGGCGCCACCGTGGCCGCCCCGCTGGGGCTGGCCCTGGGCGGCCCCCTGATCGAACTGGCCGGCAGCACCGGTGGCCTGGTGCTGTCCGGCGTGCTGACCCTGCTGTTGCTGCCGATCGCGGCCCGGGCGGTGCTCGGGCGTACCCCGGAGAGGAATCCCCTATGTGCCTCAGCCTGAAAGCCGCCGCGCAGCAGCATTTCCGCGAACTGGCGCTGTTGCGGCGCGTCCGCGACCGCATCGACCGCGAACACGCGCTGCCGCTGGACATCGAGTCGCTCGCGAGCACGACGGGCCTGCCCGTCACGCAGTTCATCAGCCGTTTCCGAGACGCCTACGGCGTTTCCCCGCACGATTACCGGCAGGCCGCCGAGGCCCGGACGAAAACCTGGAGCACCCGATGACCGAACCGCACGCGGCCGACAGCCACGACCTGATCCGCGTCCACGGCGCCCGGGTGAACAACCTCAAGGACGTCAGCGTCGAACTGCCCAAGCGGCGGCTGACGGTGTTCACCGGGGTCTCCGGCTCCGGCAAGAGCTCCCTGGTGTTCAGCACGATCGCGGCGGAGTCGCAGCGGCTGATCAACGAGACCTACAGCACCTTCGTGCAGGGCTTCATGCCGACCCTGGCCCGCCCCGACGTCGACGTGCTGGACGGGATCACCACGGCGATCATCGTCGACCAGGAGCGGATGGGCGCCAACGCCCACTCCACCGTCGGCACGGCGACCGACGCGAACGCGATGCTGCGCATCCTCTTCAGCCGGCTCGGGACGCCGCACATCGGTTCGCCGCAGGCGTTTTCGTTCAACGTCGCCTCGATCAGCGGCGCGGGCGCGGTCACCCTCGAAAAGGGCGGCCGGCAGATCAAGGAACGCCGCAGCTTCAGCATCACCGGCGGCATGTGCCCGCGCTGCGAAGGCCGCGGCCGCGTCAACGACATCGACCTGACCGCGCTGTTCGACGAGAACAAGTCGCTCAACGAAGGCGCGATCACCATCCCCGGCTACAGCATGGAAGGCTGGTACGGCCGCATCTTCCGCGGCTCCGGTTTCTTCGACCCGGACAAGCCGATCAAGAAGTACACCAAGAAGCAGTTCAACGACCTCGTCTACAAGGAACCGACGAAGATCAAGGTCGAAGGCATCAACCTGACCTACTCGGGTCTGGTGCCGGCCATCCGGAAGTCCATGCTGTCCAAGGACGTCGACTCGCTGCAGCCGCACATCCGCGCGTTCGTCGAGCGGGCGGCCACCTTCACGACCTGCCCGGACTGCGACGGGACGCGGCTGTCGCCGGAGGCGCGGTCGTCGAAGATCGACGGGATCAGCATCGCCGACGCCTGTGCGATGCAGATCAGCGACCTCGCCGCGTGGGCCGGGAAGCTGTCCGAGCCGTCGGTCGCGCCGCTGCTGGACGCGCTGAAGCACACGCTGAACTCGTTCGTCGAGATCGGCCTCGGCTACCTCTCGCTCGACCGTCCATCCGGGACGCTTTCCGGCGGCGAAGCTCAGCGCACCAAGATGATCCGCCACCTGGGGTCGTCGCTGACCGACGTCACCTACGTCTTCGACGAGCCGACGATCGGCCTGCACCCGCACGACATCACGCGGATGAACGAGCTGCTGCTGCAGCTGCGCGACAAGGGCAACACGGTGCTGGTGGTCGAGCACAAGCCGGAGGCGATCGCGATCGCCGACCACGTCGTCGACCTCGGCCCGCGCGCCGGCACCGCGGGCGGCGAGATCGTGTTCCAGGGCACTGTGGACGGTCTGCGGGCCAGCGGCACGCTGACCGGGCGGCACCTGGACGACCGGGCGTCGCTGAAGTCGTCGGTGCGCTCGCCGTCGGGTTTCCTGGAGGTGCGGGGCGCGTCGACGCACAACCTGCAGGACGTCGACGTCGACATCCCGCTCGGCGTGCTGGTCGTGGTGACCGGGGTGGCGGGGTCGGGCAAGAGCTCGCTGATCCACGGTTCGGTGTCCGGCGGCGAGGGCGTGGTGACGGTCGACCAGACCGGGATCCGCGGCTCCCGCCGGAGCAACCCGGCGACCTACACCGGCCTGCTGGAGCCGATCCGCAAGGCGTTCGCCAAGGCCAACGGCGTCAAGCCGGCCCTGTTCAGCGCGAATTCCGAAGGCGCGTGCCCGAACTGCAACGGCGCCGGCGTGGTCTACACGGACCTGGGGATCATGGCGGGCACGGCGACACCGTGCGAGGTGTGCGAAGGCCGCCGGTTCAACGCCGACGTGCTGGAGTACACCTTCGGCGGCCGCGACATCAGCGAGGTGCTCGGGATGCCGGTGTCTTCGGCGCTGGAGTTCTTCGCGTCCGGGGACGCCGCCTTGCCGGCGGCGCACAAGATCCTGACGCACCTGTCCGACGTCGGCCTCGGCTACCTGACGCTGGGCCAGCCCCTGACGACCCTGTCCGGCGGCGAGCGCCAGCGGATCAAGCTGGCGACGCACATGGCCGAGCAGGGCGGGGTGTACGTCCTGGACGAGCCGACGGCGGGCCTGCACCTGGCCGACGTGGAGCAGCTGCTGGGCCTGCTGGACCGTCTGGTGGACGCGGGCAAGTCGGTGATCGTGATCGAGCACCACCAGGCGGTGATGGCCCACGCGGACTGGATCATCGACCTGGGCCCGGGAGCGGGCCACGACGGCGGGCGGGTCGTGTTCGAGGGCACGCCGGCTCAGCTGGTGAAGGCGCGGAAGAAGACCCTGACAGGCAAGCACCTCGCCGAGTACGTCGCCTGACGCTGCCCGGACCGGTCGTGAGTGGTAAGGCGGGTTAGAACCCGCCTTACCAC
>NZ_JBEXKX010000041.1:0-85093 GCF_040609695.1 Amycolatopsis sp. NPDC004625 | reverse complement strand
AGCCCGCACGTGCCGGACGACCCGTTCGAGCACGAGCCGCTGTGGCGTGCGTTACGAACGCTGCCGCCGAGACAACGGGCCGTCATGGTGCTGCGCGGCCAGGGTCGCGAGGGCGATCTCCGGTGGCGTGCGGGAGCCGATGTTCAACCCCACCGGGCGGTGCACCCGGGCGATGTCCTCGTCGCCGACGCCGAGGCCCTGCAGGGCGGCCACGTGCGGGCCCGGGTGCCGCGGATTGCCGAGCACGCCCACCCACCGCGGCTTCCCCTCCAGGGCGGCCTTCAGCACCGAACCCAGCTCGGCCCGGTGGTGGTCGGTGACGACGACGTCCGCGGACGCGTCGAGCGACGGCAGCACGGTGTCCGCTTCGAACCCCTCCGGCACGTCGGTGACGCGCGCGGGGTCGGGCTCGAACAGCGCCACGTGGTAGCCGAGCTCGCGCGCGAACTTCAGCAGGTACCGGGACACCGGCGACGCGAACACCGCCACCAGGGTCCGCAGCCCGGGGTCGGCCGGGGCCGTGCCGTGCGCGACGTCGCAGGTCTCACTCATGCCGCCCAGTGTGTCAGCCGCCGACCTGCTCGCCCACCGTCACGCGGAACTGCCACACGTCGGTCTTGCCCTTGACGAGCACCAGGTACCCGTCGCCCACCCGCAGCACGACCCGCTTCTGCGGCGACGACGGCCGCGGCGGCCGGTGCTGCTTGGCCAGCAGGTACGCCTCGTCGAACGCGGTGTCGCGGTCCGGGTACCCCGCCGCGTCCGCGACGCCCCAGCCCCGGCCGTCGCCCATGCCGCCCTGCTCTTCGATGACCACCCACCACGTCGACCCCATGCCGTTCGGACGCGGGCGGGCCGCGGACGGTTTCAGAGCTCTTCGAGCACGCTCAGCCGGAAGTGGAACGTCGACGTCCGGCCTTCGACGATCACCAGGTACCCACCCGGGCCGCGCAGCACCTTCCGCGACTTCGGCGACCACGGGTAGACGGGCTGGTACTCGCGGGCCAGCCGCAGCGCCTCGGCCTCGGCGGTGGCCTGGTCCGGCTGGGAGAACGTCTCCGACAGCGACCAGCCCCGGCCCTCACCCGCACCGCGCTGCTCCTCGACGACCACCCACCAGCTCATGCCGGCTCCGCCACGGTCTCGCCGAGCGTCACGCGGAAGTGGAACGTCTGCGTCCGGCCGGTCGCGATCACCAGGTAGCCGTCGCCGACCCGCAGCACCTTCCGCTCCTTCACCGCCGACGGGTGCACGGGCTCGTGCGAGAACGCGAGCCGCCGCGCCACCTCGTCGGCGTGGTCGCGGTCCGCGCCCGCCGGCTTCGTCTTCGTGACGTTCCAGGCGCGCGCGTCACCACCGCCGCGCTGCTCCTCGACGACCACCCACCACACGTCAGACCTCCGGCTCGGCGAACTCGAAGTACTCCGGCAGCGGCGCGGTCCCGGCGAGGCGGAAGTACCGCACCTTCCGCCGCCGGCGCAGCCGCAGCGTGTCGCGGACGGCGTCGTTGTGGACGCGGCGGGCGATCACCACGCGGTGCTCGGCGTCGGTCAGCTCCTCGGCCAGCTCGGCTGGCAGGCCCGCCCGGTCGACGCGGCTCAGCTGCAGCGTCAGGTCGCCCTCTTCGGCTTCGCGGTCCGGGCGCTGGGCCGCTTCGGCCCGTTCGGCCGACGTCCGCAGCTCGGTGTCGCCCAGCACCGCCGCCACGGCGCGCGCCACCACGGCCCGCCGGGCCAGCGCCGCGTCGAGCGCGGCCCAGCCGGCGTCCGTGCGGACGTGCAGCCGGTCGAGCCGGTTCGCCGTCGCCACCAGAAAGAGCCCGCCCAGCACCACGACCAGGGCGAGCAGCGGCAGCAGCCAGCCGAGCACGCTCACCGGGCGAACTCCCCCTCGGGAGCCGCGACCCGGCGCGGGTCGGCCGCGACCGCCGTCTCGTAGACGCGCAGCACCTGGGTGGCCACCACCGACCAGTCGTACATCGTGACGCGCTCCCCCGCCGCCGCGGCCAGCGACGCCCGCCGCGCGGGGTCGCCGAGCAGCTCACGCAATCCGTCCGCGAGCGCGGCCGGGTCACCCGTCTCGACGAGCAGCCCGGAGCGGCCGTCGTCGAGCACCCGCCGGAACGAGTCGAGCCCGCTGGCCAGCACCGGTGTCCCCGCCGCCATCGCCTCGGTGAGGATCATCCCGAAGCTCTCGCCGCCGGTGTTGGGCGCGCAGTAGACGTCGACGCTGCGCAGGGCCTGGGCCTTGACGTGGTCGTCGACCTGGCCGAGCAGCTCGAGGTGCGGGGCCAGCTCCGGCCCGGCGTCGCGGCGCAGCTGGTCGTGGTCGCCGCGGCCGACCACGACCAGCCGCAGGTCCTCGAACTCGGGCAGGATCCGCCGCAGCGCCTCCAGCAGCACGCCCATGCCCTTGCGCGGCTCGCCGAAGCGGCCGACGAACCCGACCGTGCCACCGGCCCGCGGGTAGCCCGGCAGCGGCGTCGCCGAGGAGAAGAAGCCGACGTCGACGCCGTTGGGGATCTCCACCGCGTCGCCGCCCGCGTGCTCGACCTGGACGCGGCGGGCCAGCGCCGACACCGCGATCCGGGCCGTGATCTTCTCCAGCAGCGGCCGCAGCACCGGCTGGAACGCCGAGAGCGTGCGCGAGCGGGTCGTCGCGGTGTGGAACGTCGCCACGATCGGGCCGTCCGCAATCAGCAGCGCCAGCAGGGACAGGCTGGGCGCAGCCGGTTCGTGCAGGTGCAGGACGTCGAAGTCACCTTCGCGGATCCACCGGCGGACGCGGGCGTAGGACACCGGGCCGAACTGCAGCCGCGCGACCGAGCCGTTGTACGGGATGCCGAGCGCCTTGCCCGCCGGGTGCACGAAATCCGGCAGCTCCGCGTCCTCGTCCGCGGGCGCCAGCACGGACACCCGGTGCCCGCGCGCGAGCAGCGCCTTCGTCAGGTCGATGACGTGCCCCTGGACCCCGCCGGGCACGTCGAAGGAATAAGGGCACACGATGCCGACCCGCATCGGCCGCGCGGCCACCGCCTCAGCTCGCTTCTTCGAGGCTTGCCTGCTCGGCGGCCTCGAGGTCGGCCGGCCAGAACTTCTGCACCATGTGCCAGTCGGCCGGGTGCGCGGCGATGTCGCCGGCGAAGATGTCGGCCAGGGCCTGGGTGGCGGCCGGGACCTCGGCGCGCGCGGTGACCCGGATCCGCGGGTGCAGCCGGATCTGCCAGCCGTCCTCGGTGAACCAGCAGCCGGCCGGGATCAGCGCCGCGCCGGTCGTCGCGGCCAGCCGGGCCGGCCCACCGGGGAAGCGGGCCTTTTCGCCGAAGAACTTCACCGGGATGCCGCTGGTGGTCAGGTCGCGGTCGCCCACCAGGCAGACGGCCTTGTTCTCGCGCAGCCGCTTCAGGAGCACGCGCATCGCCGAACTGTCACCCGTGAGGGGGACGATTTCGAAGCCGAGTGACTCCCGGTACTCGACGAACCGCCGGTAGAGCGACTCGGGCTTCAGCCGCTCGGCGACCGTCGTGAACCCGCCGAGGTAGTCGGCGAGCCAGACGCCGGCGACGTCCCAGTTGCCGCTGTGCGGCAGCGCCATCACCGCGCCGTTGCCCTCGGCCAGGGCCGCGTCGAGGTTCTCCACGCCGGTGATCGACGCCGCGACCTTGGCGCTGACCTCCTTGTGGTCCATCGACGGCAGCCGGAACGTCTCGTGCCAGTAGCGGGCGTAGGAGCGCATCGCGCGCCGCGTCAGCTCGTCGAGCTCGACCGGGTCGGCCTGCGGCACCACGCGGGCGAGGTTCGCGCGCAGCTGCCGCACGCCCCCGCCGTCCCGGCGGACGGCGAGGTCCGCGCCGAGCGAGAAGACCGTGCCGCCGAACCCGGCGGGCAGCCAGCCGGCGAGCTTCCACCCGGCCGCGTAGCCGAAGGCGCTCAACCGCTCGCCGAACTTGCTCATGCCGGCTGCTCCCCGGCAGCGGCGGCGGCCGCGCGGGCCGCCTTCGCCACCGCGGCCGTGCGCTGCAGCAGCGTGATCACCGAAAGGACGGCGAGCAGCCAGAGCGTGACGTCCACCGTGTACGGGATGCCGAAGCCGTGCAGGCCGGTGCCGACCAGCGCGATGATGAGCCGCTCGGCGCGCTCGACGAGGCCGCCGTCCACCGGCAGGCCGGAGGCGTCCGCGCGGGCCTTGACGTAGGAGATGACCTGGGCGAGGACCAGGCACAGCAGGGCCGCGGCGGCGGCCGGGCGGTTGTCGTCGACGACGAAGCACCACCAGGCGATGGCGGCGAACAGGGCGCCGTCGACCAGCCTGTCGCAGGTCGCGTCGAGCACCGCGCCGAACGGGGTGCCGTAGCCGCGGGCGCGGGCCATGGCGCCGTCGAGCAGGTCGAGCATGGCGAAGCCCCACACCGTGAAGGTGCCCCACAGCAGGTGGTCGGCCGGGAAGAAGACCAGCGCGCAGACGACCGCGCCGGCGGTGCCGAGCACGGTCATCACGTTCGGGGTCAGCCCGGCGCGGACCAGCGCCTGGCCGATCGGATCGGTGACGCGGGAGACGGAGGCACGCGCGAAGATATTGAGCATCGGTTCGTCGAGGCACCTGGCTACGAGGGTCGGGTGGGCGAATGCAGCCTATCCACCCGCCTCGGCCGACCCGACGCGCCGCCCCGGGTCAGCCCGATTTCGTCAGCTCGCCCTCGTGTTCCCGCGCGTCCTCGGCGGCCTTGGCGGCCGCGCACTTCGGCGAGAGCTGACGGCGGATCGCGGCGCTGATCTCCCCGAGCGCGGTCACCTGCTCCGGCGTCAGCGGGTCGAACAGGCTCTCGCGGACGGCCTCGACGTGCCCGGGCGCGGCCGCCTCGAGCGCGGTGAAGCCGGCGTCGGTGAGCACCGCCCAGGCGCCGCGCTTGTCGGTCGGGCACGCTTCGCGGCGCACCCAGCCGTTCGCCTCCAGCCGCGCGACGGCGTGCGAAAGGCGGCTGCGGGACGCCTGCCGCGCGTCGGCGAGCTCGCTCATCCGCAGCCGGCGGCCGGGCGCTTCCGACAGGGCGACGAGAACTTCGTAATAGGTGTGCGGCATGCCCGAGTCGTGCTGCAGCTGGCCTTCGAGGTGCGCGCTGAGCATGCGGGTGGCCGAATTGAACTCACGCCAGACGCGCTGTTCGTCGTCGCTGAGCCATCGGGTTCCGGACATAACCCCATCATACTCTCGGTTGAACACTCAATCAGGAGTTTTTGCCGGTCAGCGCCCCGCCGGGTTCCGGTGGTCCAGACGACACCGCCGGTGGCTCACCAGGCGTCGGCCAGCATGTCCCGCGTCTCCCCCAGCAGCTGCGGGAGCACCTTCGTCTGGCCGATGACCGGCATGAAGTTGGCGTCCCCGCCCCAGCGCGGCACCAGGTGCTGGTGCAGGTGCGCGGCGATGCCCGCGCCCGCGATGTGGCCCTGGTTCAGCCCGATGTTGAAGCCGTGCGCACCGGAGACCGCGCGGATCACCTTCATCGCGTGCTGCGTGAATCCGGCGACCTCGCGCGTCTCCTCGGCCGTGAGCTCGGTGTAGTCCGCGACGTGCCGGTACGGCACCACCATCAGGTGCCCCGGGTTGTACGGGTACAGGTTCAGCACCGCGAACACGACGTCACCGCGCGCGACGATCAGGCCGGTTTTGTCGTCCAGCGACGGGATCCGGCAGAACGGGCAGCCGGGTTCCTCGTCGCCGTCCGGCTTGTCCTGGCCCTTGATGTAGGCCATCCGGTGCGGGGTCCAGAGCCGCTGGAAGGCGTCCTGGACCCCGATGCCCTGCTGCTCGACGAGCTCGGGACCCTCACTCACCGAACGACCGTCTCCAGCGCGTCGGCCGACGGCGACGCGTTTTCGCGGCGCGCGACCCACTCCGCGATCGCCTCGACCGCCTTCTCCACCGGCACGCCGTTGATCTGGCCGCCGTCGCGGAAGCGGAACGACACCGCGCCCGCCTCGACGTCCTTCGCGCCGGCCAGCAGCATGAAGGGCACCTTCTGCGTGGTGTGCGTGCGGATCTTCTTCTGCATCCGGTCGTCGCTCGCGTCGACCTCGGCGCGGAGGCCCTTGGCGCGCAACGCCTTCTCGACGTCGTGGAGGTACCCGACCTGGTCGGCGGTGATCGGGATGCCGACCACCTGCACCGGCGAGAGCCACGCCGGGAACGCGCCCGCGTAGTGCTCGGTCAGGACGCCGAAGAACCGCTCGATCGAGCCGAACAGCGCGCGGTGGATCATCACCGGCGTCTGGCGCGAGCCGTCGGGCGCGGTGTACTCGAGCCCGAACCGCTTGTTCTGGTTGAAGTCCAGCTGGATCGTCGACATCTGCCAGGTGCGGCCGATGGCGTCCTTCGCCTGCACCGAGATCTTCGGGCCGTAGAAGGCCGCGCCGCCCGGGTCCGGGACCAGCTCGAGGCCGGAGTCGACGGCGGCCTGCCGCAGCGTCTCGGTGGCCTCCTCCCACTCCCAGTCCTCGCCGATGAACTTGTCGGAGTCGCCGCGGGTGGACAGCTCGAGGTAGAAGTCGGAGAGGCCGTAGTCGGCGAGCAGGTCGAGGACGAACTTCAGCAGCGACCGGAGCTCGCCTGGCATCTGCTCCTTGGTGCAGTAGATGTGCGAGTCGTCCATCGTCAGCCCGCGCACGCGGGTGAGGCCGTGCACCACGCCGGACTTCTCGTAGCGGTAGACCGTCCCGAACTCGAACAGCCGCAGCGGCAGTTCGCGGTAGGACCGCCCGCGCGAGCGGAAGATCAGGTTGTGCATCGGGCAGTTCATCGCCTTGAGGTAGTAGTTCTCCTCGTCGAACTGCACCGGCGGGAACATCGTGTCCGCGTAGTAGGGCAGGTGGCCGGAAGTGTGGAACAGCTCGCCCTTGCTGATGTGCGGAGTGTTCACGAACTCGTAGCCGGCCTCTTCGTGGCGGCGGCGCGAGTAGTTCTCCAGCTCCCGGCGGATGATGCCGCCCTTCGGGTGGAACACCGGCAGGCCGGAGCCGATCTCCTCGGGGAAGGAGAACAGGTCCAGCTCGGCGCCGAGCTTGCGGTGGTCGCGGCGCTCGGCCTCGGCGATGCGCTCGAGGTGGGCGTTCTGCGCCTCGGCCGACTCCCACGCCGTGCCGTAGATCCGCTGCAGCTGCGGGTTCTTTTCACTACCGCGCCAGTACGCGGCGGCGACGCGAGTCAGTTTGAACGCCGGGATGAACTTCGTCGTCGGCACGTGCGGGCCGCGGCAGAGGTCACTCCAGACACGTTCCTTGGTGCGCGGGTCGAGATTGTCGTAGATGGTGAGTTCGCCCTCGCCCACCTCCATGACTTCGGAGGTGTCCACTGTGTCCTTGTCGGACTTGAGGTCGACGAGTTCGAGCTTGAACGGCTCGTCCGCCAGTTCCTTCTTGGCCTCGTCGACGGAGTCGAAAACGCGCCGCGAGAACTGCTGGGCGCCCTTCACGATCTGCTTCATGCGCTTTTCGAGCGCCTGCAGGTCCTCCGGGGTGAACGGCCTGTCAACGGCGAAGTCGTAGTAGAAACCGTCCTTGACCGGCGGGCCGATGCCGAGCTTGGCGTCCGGGAACTGCTGCTGCACGGCCTGGGCGAGCACGTGGGCGGCCGAATGGCGGATGACGCTGCGCCCGTCCTCGGTGTTCGCCGCGACCGGCTCGACCTCGGCGTCGGCTTCCGGCGCCCAGGCGAGGTCGCGCAGCTTCCCGTCGGCGTCGCGCACGACGACGACCGTGTCCTCGCCCTTGGTCGGCAGGCCGGCTTCGCGGACCGCCGCGCCCGCCGTAGTGCCCGCCGGTACCACCACGCGGGAGGCGGCCACGGGGGAAACGGGGGGCGACTGGGACACGATCGGCTCCTCAAGCTGGAGTGACAGAGATGACGCCGTCGATGCTAGTCGGCGGCGTCTTCGCGCCTCACGCGCGTGGCGCGAACGCCGGACGGGCCGCCCCCGGCTCCGGAGACGGCCCGTCCGATCGCGGTCAGAGGGTCTCGACGACCTGGTCGAAGCCGAGCCGCGGCAGGCGGTCGAACCAGGGGTTTTCGCCCGGCTTGCCGACGTTGACGACGACGAGCGAGCGCCACTTCCTGTCCGCGAAGAACTCGTCGTCGACGCCCTGGGCGTCGAAGCCGGTCATCGGGCCGGCGGCCAGGCCGGCGGCGCGGACGCCGATGATGAAGTAGCCGACCTGCAGCAGCGAGTTGAGCTTGCTGAACTCGACGCGGCCCTGCTCGTCGGAGAAGTTGTCCTTCACCTGCGGGGCGTGCGGGAACACCTGCGGGATGTTCTCGTGGAAGTCGACGTCGGCGGCGAGCACGACGGTCAGCGGGGCGGCTTCGGTCTTGTCGCGGTTGCCCGGCGACATGTGCGGCAGCAGGCGGGCCTTCGCCTCGGCGGTCCGGAGCACCAGCGCACGCAGCGGCTGGGTGTTCATCGACGTCGGGGCCCACTTGACGAGGTCGTAGATCGCGCGGACCTGCTCCTCGGTCACCGGCTCGGAGCTGAAACTGTTGGCCGTGCGGGCCTCGCGGAACAGCAGGTTCTGGACGTCCGCGGGGAGAGCGATGGCCTCGGTCTGCTCGGCAAAGGTGGTCATGGGGCTGGGGTTCCTTCCGTTGGGTCGGTACCCCGTGCAACGAGGTTGAGCGTTGAACTATTTCGCGTTCAACCAGTTGCCTGGATCACAGGCGGCCGCCACCCCTCACCCGATCGGGGACGGCAATCGCGGGGCCTGAAACGCGGACACGGCCGCCGACCCCCTCCAGTGGGGTCGGCGGCCGTGGTGCGCACTGCGCGGCCGGCGGGTCAGTAGGCGCCCTGCCCGCCCATCACCGCGCGGAAGGTCTTCCAGAGGATCACCAGGTCCAGGGCGAGGGACCAGTCCTCGACGTAGCGCAGGTCGAGGCGGATGCTCTCGGCCCACGTGAGGTCGCTGCGCCCGCTGACCTGCCACAGCCCGGTCAGCCCCGGCTTGACCAGCAGCCGGCGGCGGGCGTCCGGCGCGTACTGCGCGGTTTCCTCCGGCAGCGGCGGCCGCGGGCCGACGAGCGACATCTTCCCGGCGACGACGTTGAACAGCTGCGGCACCTCATCGAGCGAATACCGGCGCAGGAAACCACCCACGCGGGTGATACGGGGATCGCGCTTCATCTTGAACAACGGGCCGGCGCCTTCGTTCTCCTGCTCCAGCGTTTTCCGGATTTCGTCGGCATTGGTGACCATCGTCCGGAACTTGAGCATGGTGAACGTCGCACCGTCGCGGCCGACGCGGCGCTGGCGGTAGATCACCGGGCCGCGGTCGTTGAGCTTGATCGCCACCGCGATCACCAGCAGGAGCGGGGACAGCAGGGTGAGCAGCAGCGCCGAGCCGGCGCGGTCCACGATCTCCTTCACCACCCGGCGGCCGCCGGTGAACATCGGCGCGGTGACCCGCAGGAGCGGCATGCCGAGCACGCCGGTGACGTTGAGCCGGGGCCCGGCGACCTCCATCAGGACGGGCGCCACGACCATCTCGGCGCCGGTGCCCTCCATGTCCCAGGCCAGCCGCTGCAGCCGCTTCGGCGTCCAGTACTGGTCGGCGGTGATCGCCACGACCCGGTAGCCGCCGCGCCGGACGTGCCGGGACAGCTCCTCCAGCCGGCCCACGACCGGAACGCCGTCGATCTCGCCGCTGTCGCGGTCTTCGCCGTGACCGCTGAACGTGCAGGCGGCCTCGACGCGCCAGCCGACGTGCACCTCGGAGCGGGTGCGGGCGATCAGGTCGGCGACGGTTTCGGGGCTGCCGGCCGCCATCACCGGCAGCAGGCAGAGTCCCTTGGCGCGCTTGCGGTGCAGCACCTGGCGCAGCAGGTAGCGCTGCGGGAAGGCGACCAGCGCGATGGCCGGGACGACGATGAACACCCAGACCTGGACCTCGAGCGCGCCGAACAGCAGGCCGCCCAGCGCGACCAGGACGGCGGCGGTGATGAAGCCCCGGCCGAGGGTGCGGTACTCCTCCGCGCCTTCGCCGAGCACGCGCGGGCTCCAGGCCCGGCTCACCGGCAGGGAGACGAAGACGGCGAGCATGGTGCCGAAGGCGTGCATGTCATGGGGGGCAACGCGATCGATGACGAACGCGCTGATCGCGATCACCAGCAGCGTGATGAACACGTCGCTGCCGATGACCCAGGCTCTGTACCGCGCTTCCCAGGCCGCCGGCCACGCCTTCGAGGACGGGCTCGCCGCGTCGTCGTCGCCGTGGCCGTCCCGCTTGACGGGACGCGGGATGGCCTGGAGGTCGATGTGCGGCGGTGGCTGGCTCACCGTGTACGAAGGCCGCACCGACTCTTCCATCTGACCTCCCGGGAACAGGATCTGGTTGACCCGCGGGCACGCAGCGTCACCGAAAAGGATTTCGGAGAGTCACCACACTTCTGTGATCGCGCAGAGCCCGCGGAGGCTTCACACGGCAAGTTATCGGCGACTCTCTCGGCAGCGTTACAAGGATTTCCAGCCACATGGTGCGTCACTTCCCCGCCAGAAAATGGCCGGGACATAACAAGATGATGACGATGGGTAATAGGGCGTATCCCCGTGAAAACTACGTTCCGTAGCGAATAGAACGGTGCCCGCACTCGGGTGGACCAAGCAGCGCCGAACGGCCGAACGGACCGGACGACTCTACTGTGGACACTGGTCGCGCCGGCTGGTCCACAGTGGACCAGAGGTCCGGCGGGCCGCCGGCGGCCCGGACCCCACGCGAACCGTCCGTGACATTCATCGCCACGGCGTCACGCGCGGCGGTTCTGTCACACGTCGGGCAGCGCGGGGCCGACCCGGGAGCGCGGGCGGGTCGGGCGCCGTGGCGTGCCGAGGATCACATCGCCCTCCCACAGGGTCACGTTCGACGGAAACCCGCCGCGTCGACACGGTTCGGAAGCAGATCCGGCCGGCCTCGGCGGCAGGGGCGCACACGGCGCTCGTGAGCAGATACGGCCGAGCCGAACGGATCGTTCACTCCGGTTGCGCGGGCTTCGCGTCCGGTCCCCGAAATGCGGCCCGGCCTGGGAGCACGAACGAAGAAAGCCCCGTCCGCGGTTTCGGCGGACGGGGCTTTCTCAGCTCTCGCGTGGGCGATACTGGGATCGAACCAGTGACCTCTTCGGTGTGAACGAAGCGCTCTCCCGCTGAGCTAATCGCCCGCTCGCGGTGTTGCCTGGAACTTTAGCGTACGACTTTCAGGCGCCTGCAAACGGGTGGTCCTCTTCGACCACACTCCGCTTACCGGCGAGTACGGTCCGCACAACCCCGAGCTAGCCGGGGTTGTGCGGACGGGGGGCCGCGTGACGCCACGTTCGACATCCGTGCGACGGTGCTATCGCCCGGCGGCTAAACCGCGCAGTATGGAGGTCGTGGGCCCCACGGGGCGCGCCGGTCAGCTGCGCGCCGTGGGTGGTCACGGGTGGAGACGGGGGCCGAAGAGCCCGTACGGGTGATCTGCGGCGCACCCGCGACGGAACAGGCCTCCCGATGCGTCCCAGTGGTGATGCCCTCGGCCGGGCCGGGCCGGGAAGGGAGACGAAGGGTAGGACGATGCGCAACGATCACGTGACGCTCCGCTCGACGGCGGTCTTCGACCTGCTGGCGCCGCGGACTCCCGCGGTTCCGGTGAAGGTGGAGCTGCGCTACGACACACGCGACCCGTATGCGGTCGTCGCGGCCTTCCGCACCGGCCGGGCCGGCTGGGTCGAGTGGGTGTACGCACGTGACCTCCTCGCGGACGGCCTCCTGGCCGACGCGGGCGACGGCGACGTCCGCATCCGCCCCTCGGTCGAGGACCCCGAAGCGGTCCTGATCGAGCTGAACTCCCCCTCCGGCCACGCGATGTTCGAGGCATCGGCCCAGGAGCTGGCCGACTTCCTGGACCGCACGTACGACGTGGTCCTCCCGGGCAACGAGCACCTGTGGGTCGACGTCGACGACGCGCTCACCCACCTCATCCCCCACGATCTGGCCTGATGACGGCCCCGCAACAGCGGAGTGACACCCCGGTGTCGAAGCGGTTTTCGGCGTCCGATATGGTTTTCCCACACCACGGCGACGGGGACTCGGGTTCCCGGAGCTGCGGAGTGCGGATGTAGCGCAGCTGGTAGCGCATCACCTTGCCAAGGTGAGGGTCGCGGGTTCGAATCCCGTCATCCGCTCGATAGGCTCTCGAGCCTAGTCACGGTGGAGTGGCCGAGAGGCGAGGCAACGGCCTGCAAAGCCGTGTACACGGGTTCGAATCCCGTCTCCACCTCGCGCGATTAGCTCAGCGGGAGAGCGCTTCCCTGACACGGAAGAGGTCACTGGTTCAATCCCAGTATCGCGCACTCGATCGCGGGAGAGCCCTGCTTGCGGAAAGCGCAAGCCAGGGCTCTCTTGTCGTGTCCTGTGGGGGCCGAGCCCCCACGCCCCCGCCGGGGGCACGCCCCCGGACCCCCAGTCTGGTCACCTTCGTGAGTCACCCTCGGTCTGGTGTGACCACGGCTTCTCGGGCGACAGCCGTCTGGCTGACCGGCGTGCCGGGGTCACCTGGTCGTCGATGCGGGCGATGCCCCTTCATCTTCTGCCCCAGCCACGCCCGCCGGGCGACTTCCGGGATCCCGTCCTCAGTCAGCCAGGTGCTGTGCGTGTGGCGGCCTTCGTGGAAGGTGAACGTCGGCAGGATGGGCGGACGCCGCTCCCCTGCGCCGACGTCGTCGAGTTCGTTGCCGTCCCACGCCGGCCGCCAAAAGCGGATCCGGAAGTTCGACCGCCGCCACCGATACCCCTCCGGCGTGCACAGCACGAACGGCTCCCGATGGCTGTCCATCACCTCCTCATACAGAACCGCGATCCCGGTGGCAGCGCCACGAACCGCGTACCCGCAGGAGTTTTCGTCCGGCCCTTCTTCGGCCGAGTTCCCACGCCGCGTCCGCGGCCGCTGGCGACCGTCCTCACGATGATCATCACTCTTCTGCCCTCCTTTGTAGACCTTCCCCGCCACCTACTTAAATGGCGTCCGGATCTCGATGCCACGGCGCTCGGAGTCGTACTCGTGCCACTGCTGGCCGACAAGTTCATCCCCATCGGGCACCGGTATAGAAATCCATCAGGCACAGCACGAACCCCGACTTGCCCAGGCCCAGCTCGTAGAGCCGCATCGCCGCCCGCAGTGCCTGCGCCGGCTTGGCCACCAGCCGCTCGGTGTCGAACTCCCCCATCGACACCCGGACCCCGTTGCACGGGTTGGCCGGAATCATCAGGTTCCGCCGGATCAACGCCTGCTGCTCCAACCCCCAGTCCTCGGCGGCCTTCTCCGTCGGGAAGCCTGACTTGCTCCCCCACGTCCCGTCCGGGCGCTTGTACCGAGCGCGCCACTCACCGGTCCCGGGATCTCCCTGGCCGCAGGCCATCTCTCACTCCTCTGCTCTGCCTGTCCGCCCGCCTCACGCGGCGCGGAAATCCTTCGCGGCGTCCGCAACGGACACCCGGTGCTGCGACGGCTTCACCGGCGCGGCGCTGAGCCGCACGATCTCGGCGACATCGCCACGGGTGAACCGGTGGTGCTTGCCGAACCGGCGATGCGGCAGCACGCCGGCGGCGGCCTGGTCCTTCAACGTCCTCGGCGACAACTGCAGCACCTCCCCCACCTCTTCCGGGGTCAGCAACTCATCCGGATCCGCCGGCGGCTCCGGCACGGTCGCCCGCACCGCCGCCGCGAGCTCGCGGATGGCCACGGCGACAACGCAGCCGGTTCCGCTCCCGTGGTTCATTCGTTCTCCATCACGCACTCCATTCTTGTTGTCAGAAAACCGAGTCAGTCAGGGAAGTGTTCGCCCCGACAGTCAATAAGCCCCCGAAAAAAAGTCAAAGAGCCTCGTACATGAGCGAAGCCAACAACGCGCAGCGATTCTGCGACGCTACTATTCGACGAACCGGCGGCCCCGCCGAGCATACCGTCCCCTTCGGACTCGACGGCGTCGCCTACGAAATCGACCTGTCCACAACGAACGCCAACGCACTGCGCGAAGCACCGGCACCATATGTGGTGTCCGTAGGCCGATCCGGCGACCGCCGGATCAAGGTCGCCGTCGGCCAGCCGACCGACAGCACAAAACAGGAACCGGAGCCAAGTTCGAGAAAACGGATACGAAATAGCCGATCAGGGCCGCATCGCGAAGACCATCATCGATGGCATACCACTCATCTCGCCAGCACAGAAGCACGCCTGAATCCTCATGACCCCTCCGAAGTAGGGGTCGAGAGCAAGCCTTGGCGCTGGCGTCCGCCCTCACGGAGTTGTCCCGTCAGGCGTGGCGCACCTACACGCACCCGGCCAGCGCGGCTGATGACCACGAGGGCAACAGCGAAGGCTGGCGACGGCAAGGTGAACGCGACGCCTTCGCCAAGGTCGTGCCTTCGATCCGGAACCCGAACCTCCCCGACGGCGACCACCTCATCGTCTCGTACGTCCGGGTCGAGGAAGCTGTGCACCGCGTCGGCCGGGTACTGCATGCCGTGAGCGATTCGACCCTTACCGAGCACGTCATCGTCGACGCCGAACAAGAGCTCGCCGCAGTCGAACAGGCCGAATTGAGCGACCTGTCCGGCCGAGCGGGACAAGCCGTTCTGCTGACTCGCGCCGAGGCATCGCCGGTTCAAGCTGCTGCACGAAGTCGACTTCACCGCGGCCGCAGTCGCCGCAGCGCCGATCCGACCATGGTGGTCCACGAAGCAGACGGCATTACAACCCTTGCTGTCGAGACCCCATCCCTCGTGCTGGAACGCCTCAACGCCGGCGAAACCCCGCGCGAAGTCGTCATCGACTTGATCAAGTCGGCCATGTCCGCCGCGGAAGGAGAACTCGCCGATCCGGTGCAGCTGATCCAGCAGATCAAGGAAGCGGCGGAGAAAGCCGAGCAGCACGGACCCGGTGACCCGGAACTGCTGGCTGGGCTGATGCCGCGGATCAGCCAGCTGGCCCCTGCCCGCCCGGCCCAGGATCTCCTGGAAGACCTGCTCGACGGCATCCGGGGCTGCTGGGTGCCCTACCGGGCGTCCGCCTACTACGACGACGAATCGGACGAGCTGATCGACGCGGAGTTCTTCGAGGCGGTCAAGGAGGAAGCCGCCCTGAACGGCGAACGACTGCTCTGATCTGACCTATGGGGTTCCAAAAAAGGTCGGTCACGGCGCTGACCAGTGGCTTCACGCGGCTCGTTCGTGCTCGTTGATCAGTCCTCCGAGAAGCCGCTGTCGCTTGATCCGCTGAGAGTCAGGATCTGCGACGGGGATGGGTCAGCCGGGGTGGGCGAAGCTCGCGGGAACGGTGCGCCGTCGACCGTTGTAGTGTGCCGGACGTACTCGGCGAGCACGGCCTGCAGACGTGAGATCGCCACCAGTGCCACGCACCCGCTGACCCGGAACCTCACGTTGTACTGATCAAGGGCCTTCTATCTGACTGAACTCAGGCCGAGTTATCGCCGCCGGAGAGCCTTCTCGGGAAGCTTCTTATTCAACCTCTCGAACGCGGGCAGCGGACACGCTAGCCAATAGAAATTGCTGATGAAATCCTCTGTGATATTCATAGAGATGGGGAATTGAATACGGGCCCGAGTCGACGGGGAAGTCGAGCGCATGTCCTGTGAGTACAGAGCGGAGAAAATACGCCGCACCATCATCAGTCCGAGAGAACCGCCACCGCTGACCAGGTTCACCAGTGCGCGACCGCATTGTCGGATTACGAGAGAGCTCTTCACCGGCCCCCGCATCCAACACCAGTCCATTCTCGACGGATTCGATGACATACTCCGCCCAGTGATTCTTCACTGCACGAAGCCTCCACAACTGGTGCACAAGACCGTTCGGCGGCCACATAATCGGCTTCGAGCCATGTCGATCCTGTTTAACTGTATCGAGCGCGAGTCCCTTTTCTCTACCGATGATCAGGAATGGTCCACGTGCCCCCTCGCCATACCCTAAAGACAGAATCCGGGGGCGGACAGCTTCAAGCCTGCCACCGTTCCGCTCACGGACCTGTATGACCAGCCCCAAACCTGCTGTCACCAAACTACCGATGCCCGCAAGCCAACTCGACGCCTCCAATGCCGGTCGAGCGGGATGATGCTCATCCGTCAGCCAGCCGACACCTGTGCGTAGCGCGGCCCACCCTAGCCCGAGAACCGCCGCCGCACCCAACCACAACATTGCCCGTCGCACGCTGATGTCCCTTCGACACTTGCTCCTGACATCCGAAGTCGCGGAGGATTCTGGTACTGCTACAAGCGGCCGCCATGCCGCGCCTGGGCCAACCGAGCGATACCGTGCCGGTGAGGAACCCGGACGGCCGCGCATCGCTGGCGCGGCAGGCTCTGCCGGGGCGAGTCTCGAGCAACTGTTGCGCTCTGCTCCAAGCACTTACGAGGCAGATCTGCTCCGGTGGAGCCGCCTGATCACGGGTCAATCGGTAGTCCGGGCGCAGGGCCGCGGCCGTGACGATCTGCACGCGACGACCGTCCTTGCCACCCAACACGCGAGTATGCCGAGGGCGCCTGAGACCGACGACGAAGACCTCATCGCCCAGCACATCTGCGTCGGTAATTGACCCATCCTCTCCACTTTGGAGTCCGCCGCCCACCGTGATTCGAACAGGCGCGATGACCAGTCCCCAACGAAACCGGGCTCGGAACTCGAGGCAGGGCCTGGGTCTACGACTGGCCACCACCGCCCCGGACGGCGATTCGCCCGCCGGTGCGCACCGGCCATTGCCGGCCGTAACGGAGCTCCCGTTCTCCGCGACTAGTCACCACGTCGGCGTCGGCACGGCCCGTTCCGGGCATCGGAAATCGATGGAGGTGGTGGTGACCGAGCCCGCCGAGACGCGCCCGCAACCGGCGTGCCACGGGTCGACGTCCAACACGGTCACCGGCACGGCCGATGGCACCGTGGTGCAGGCCCGGGACATCGGCTCGCTGACCATCCACCAGCTGGGCGACCGGTGGTGGCGGCGCCGAGCAGTCTCGGTCGACGACACCCTCGCCACGTTGCGAGCCAAGGTGCGGGACCAGTGGCGGGACGAGGTCGGCCACCGCGGCCTCCACCAGCCGCGCCCGGTGCGCCTGCGGTGGCGGCCCTCCAGCCGCCCGGTGGAGGTGACGAGCGCTCGCCGGCCGTTGCGAGGCGCCCTGAACCACGACGTCACCGACGTTCTGCCGGTCGCACGCGAGCTGGTCGAGGCCTTCCATTCCGACGATCGGCGGCAGCTGGTGGTGCTGGGCGCTCCGGGGGCGGGCAAGACCACCTTGGCCATCCTCTACACGCTGGCCGCGGCCGCGTACGCCGGCCACCCGGTGCCCCTGCTGCTCTCCGTCGCCGGCTGGCGACCGCGGAACCCGGACGACTCCACCGGCGAACCGATCGAAACGTGGGTGGCCCGGCGGATCGCCGACGACCACCCGGAACTCGCCGGCGGCGCCGACAGGCTGCGGCGGCTGTGGGCGGCCGGGCAGCTGCTCCCGGTCCTGGACGGCTTGGACGAACTGCCGGAGCCGATGCTCGCGCGCGCACTCGCCGACCTGGACCGGTCGGCCGGCACCGGCCTGGGGCTGGTGCTGACCTGCCGCACCACCGAGTACGAGCGTGCCTTCGCCGCCGGCAACGCCCTGTCGCACGCGGCCGTCGTCGACATCGAACCGGTCACCGTCGAGGACGCCGCCGTCTACCTCACCCAGCGCGAGCCCGCGCGATCCCGGCGATGGGACGCTGTGGTGGACCGGATGCGGCGGGAACCAGGCGGCCCGCTCGCCACCGCGCTGTCCACGCCGTTGATGATCAGCCTGGCCCGCCAGGTCTACCGGGACCCCGCCGGCGATCCTGCCGAGCTGACCCGGTTCGCCACCGCCGACGCCGCCAGGCAGCACCTGCTGACCCGGTTCCTGCCCTCGGTGTACCCCGATGAACACGAACGGGAACGCAGCACGCGGTGGCTGGCCTTCCTGGCCCACCACCTGCGCGACCGCGTCGGGGATCCCAACTACGAGTGGTGGCGCCTGGCCCGATCCGTGCCGACCGCGGCGATCGCGACCACGATCATGCTGTTCGCCGGCGTACTGGGCGCCGTGTTCACGCCGGCTCTGGCGGCCCTTCTCGGTTCGTCCCAGAGCTTCGCGGGCTTGCTCGGGCCTGGCTTGGTCATCGGCCTGGCGGTCGGAGCGATGGTCGTCCCCCGCTCGATCCGCACAGCACGCAGGCAGGCAGCCAGTCGCCGGTTCCTCGCCGCGATCGGCTCCGGCCTCGTGCAGGACCTCGGCATGCTGCTGACGGTGACGACAACGCTCAGCGTCACAGCGCTGGCGATCGGGTACCAGTTCGCCCGGCCGGCGACCGTCGCCGCCGACTTCGCCGTCGTGGACTGGGCCTTTTCGCTCAGTTCAGGTGACTACTGGGCGGGCCTGACCCTGTTCGCCATCTTCATCGTGCTTGCCGTGGTCGCCGCGGTCAACGGGCTCGGCGCGCTCAACGGGGGCCTGCCGCAACGCAGCGCCCCCCGGGTGCGGCTGCTGGCACCGAGCCTGGCCGCCGGTCTCGGGATCGGCGTGGTCGTCGCGCTGCCGTTCCTGGCGGTGCTGCTGGTCACCCCGATCGACAGCCAGGTGGCGGTCGGCCTGTGGGCGTTGGTTGCCGGTTCGGTCGGCGTCCCGCTCGGGCTGGCCCGCTGGCTCGCCGCTCCTGCCGAACGCCAGGAGTCGAGCTCGCCGCAAAACCTGCTGCGCTGGGACCGGCGAGCATTGTTCGGCACCGTTGCCGCCGCCGCTTTCGCCGGTGCGGCCACAGCGGCGCTGGCTTCGCTGGCCTTCCCGGCCTCGCGCCAGCCGCCACTCCTGCCGATCAGCCTGATCATGGGGGTCGTCATCGGGGGTGTCGTGCTGATCGGCTCGGGCACCGCGTGGTTGACCTACACCGTCGCCCGCGCGTACTTGGTCCTGTCCGGCCGGCTTCCGTGGCGGCTGGACCGGTTCCTGCGCCGCGCGCACGAAGTAGGTGTGCTGCGGCAGACCGGCCCTGCCTACCAGTTGCGGCACGACCTGCTCACCGACCATCTCGCTGACCGGTGGGGTCCGGTCGCCGACCCGACGACGACGTCACGGGCTGCTCGGCGGCGGCGGGGGAAGCGGCCGGGGGTGGTGGTCCTGCTCACCTCGACCGTCCTGCTGGCGGCAGCCGTCCCGGGGATCTATCTCACGAACGCCCCGCGCCTGCTGGACAGTCCACCCGAATCCGGCCGGAGATTCGACGGGCCTCCCTTGAGCGAGGGCATGGTTCTCAGCCTCGACAGCCGCAAGCTGGCCGCGATCGCCACGGACACCCGCGCGCCGGCCGTCCGGGTGTGGGACGTGCCCAGCGGCCGGCTCGAAGCCACCGTCCGGCTGGATTTTGAGGTGGGATCGATCGCCGGACTCGGCCTGAGCGCGAATGGCACCGAGCTCACGCTGGCCACCACTGCGGACTCATTCCCGGCCGGCGAGAACACGTGCGCGGTCTGGCGCTGGCGAGCCGGCCAAGTCGAGCCGGCCCGGCCACTGCCGGGGGCAACCGGTGAGTGCAACCACCCCACCTCCGTCGGTCTGACGTTCAGCCCGGACGGCACGGCGATGGCCATCGGCAGGAACGACGGAACCGTGCAGCTGTGGGATCTCACCGGCGATCACGCTGCGGGCGCCCCCCTTGGGCCGTACGGACCGGCGACGTCGGCGGTACGCAACCTCGCCTACAGCGTGGACGGACATCTGCTGGCCATCCTGTTCGACGACGGTTCGGTCGTCGTAGCCGACGTGACCACCCGCGCGGTGGTGCGGACTCTCCCGGCCCGCACGCTCGACGTGGACCGCTCCGGCCGCCAGTTGTTCGCGGTCGGCACGGCAGGCCGCACGGTGACGACCGTGGACGGCGACGGCGTGGCCGCGCTGTGGGAACTCGACAACGGCGGGCTGTGGAACACCGAGGGTGGCGGCCTGGTGCACAGGTTCGCCACCGGACGGTCGGCTCCGGAGTCGATCGCACTGAGTTCCGACGGTGCCGAGCTTGCTGTCGGTCAGAACGACGGCACCATCGAACTGCACGATCCAACCACCGGCGTCACGACCGGAACACTCCAACCCACTGCCGGAGGGGACCCGTATTACCGCCGATCGCCGCGCGGCCTGGCCTTCGCGCCGGACGGAAAGTCACTCGCCTCCGCGTCGCCCGACGACGGCCTCGTGCAGGTCTGGAGCATCCCGGAGATGTGAAACCGCCGGGATCCGCTCGATGCTGTCCTACCGCCTGTTCGTCACCGACGGCGCCCTTTCGCCCCTCGCGCCGCCATCGCCCTCACCTGCGCACAAACCGAGGCTCAACTATACAGCGTAGAAATGAGATCGACGCCAGCGTTCGTCGGATGGCGGTTCCCTTTCCGGACTCCGACCACGGCACCGCGATGCTCGACACCGGCGAAGCCCGCAACCGGAGTCTCAGCTCGGTTTCACCCCGCTTTCCGGCCCCTCCCCGCCCGCGACCGACTCCTGGTAGACGTCGGCGTAGGTGGGCGAGTCCTTGATCAGGTCGTCGCAGAAGGCGGCGACGTCCTCGCCGATCACTTCCAGCACTCCCCGGCCGGTCGCGGCGCTCTCCTCGAAGAAGTCGACGATCCCCGGAAGCAGGTTTCCCTCAAGGTCGACCGGGCCGACCTTGAACAGGTACTTCTGCATTTCCTGGTAGACGATCCGGTAGTCCGGCGGAAGGGCTTTGACCCGCGCCTGGTGGGCCCGCCACTGCTTCTTGCCTTCGATGATGTCCTGGATACCCATGTCAGCCTCCCAGCCGCGCCAGTTTCTTCGCCACATTCCGGTTCAGCTGCCGACGCCACCGGTCGCGGAAGGTCCGAGCGCCTTCCCCGCCGGCCAGCGCAGCGCAGAAGCCCGGGATGTCGTCCCCCAGCACGTCGTGGACGTCCTGGCCCTCCGCCGCGGTCTCCTCGAGCAGGCCCAGCGCGCCGTCGAGGATCGGCATCAGGTTGCGGCCGCTGAAGTCCCCATAAGGGAACAGGTGCGCCTTGATCTGCTCCCACGCCGCGCGGTAGTCCTCCGGCAACGCCCCGGCCCTCGCCTCGAACGCCTGGTGTTCCCGGGTCATGTCGCTACCGGTGACGGTCTCCCAGAAGTTCACTTCCCGCCCTCCTTCAATTTGTCGATACGCGATGAGACGTACTGCCATTTCACCCAGAACCGGCCGAGTTCTTTCCGGCCGGCGTCGTTGAGCTGGTAGAACTTGCGCGGCGGCCCCTTCTCGGACGGTCGTTTCGTCACCTGGACGAGCTTGTTCTTCTCCAGCCGCAACAAGATCGTGTACACGGTTCCCTCGACGACGTCACCGAAACCGAGGTCGTTCAGCCGGCGCGTGATGGCGTAGCCGTAGGTCTCCTCGCTGCCGATGATTTCGAGCACGCAGCCTTCGAGAGTGCCCTTCAGCATCTCGGTCAGGTCGTCCATCGCTCCTCCGGGCTTGCCCCTGTCACCACTAGTCAGTACTACTATATACCAGTACTCGGCACCACTTACTAGTTCGGCAAGGGGGATGACCGATGACAGCGATCCGGCTCGCGGTCTCGAGAAGTCCTGTGCACGCTGCTCCTGCCGGCCGACAAGATCGAACACGTCGAGAAACAGCCGACCCTCGAAGACGTCTACTTCGCCGTCGTCGGCACCCGCACGGAAACGAGAACCGATGACAACGCATGCCCTCGGCGACACGAGCGTCCTCTTGGGACGGTCACTGCGCCACGTCACCCGCAGCCTGGGCACGATCATCACGACCGTCGTCACGCCGGTCGGCTACCTGCTGCCGGGCATCCGGCTCATCAACATCGCGTCCGGCATCGCCTACACCGCCCTGCGGCTGTTCACCGACCTCAAGAGCGGGATCTTCGAGCGCTTCCCCACGATCCGGGCGCTGTTCACGCAGACGCCGGTCGGCACCGACATCTGGACGGCCCTCGCCTGGTGCGCCGGGCTCGGTCAGGGCGTGAATCGTGGCGAGCGCCCGGACGGCCGGCTCCGCAGCGCGAGCACCGTGTTCGCCTGGCCGGCCAGAACGTGTCCCCGCAAGGTGTGAAGGAAACGCTGATGCAGGCTGCGCTCGGACAAGATCGGCGATTTCGTCGTGCTGGCGCGTGCTGCCCTCGTCGGCCAGCCGGCGGAGTTCGTCGAGGTCTTCGCGTTCGGTGGTTCCCGCGGGATCGGTCACGGCGACTCCTCCGGGGCGAAGCGGTACCCGATGCCGGTTTCGGTGATCAGGTACCGCGGGTGGGACGGCTCGGGTTCGAGCTTGCGGCGCAGCTGAGCCAGGTAGACGCGCAAGTAGTGCCCGCGGTCGGCGTAGCCCGGCCCCCAGACCGTGGTCAGCAGGTGGGTGCCGCTGATGATCGAGTCGGGGTGGCGGACGAGCAGCTCGAGGATGGCCCATTCGGTGCGGGTCAGGTGCACCACTTCGCCGCCGCGGCGGACGACCTTGGCGCCGACGTCCACCGTGAACGCGGCGGTCTCGACGACGGGAGCCGGCTCGGGCGAGGCGCCGAGGGCCAGCCGGCGTTCCGCGACGCGCAGGCACGCCAGCAGCTCGTCCATGCCGAACGGCTTCGTGACGTAGGTGTCCGCTCCCGTATCGAGCGCCTTGATCTTGTCGGCGGACCGGTCGCGGGCCGACAGGACGATGATCGGCATCGCGCTCCAGGTGCGCAGCTCGCGGATCACCTCGATGCCGTCGATGTCGGGCAGCCCGAGGTCGAGCAGGACCAGGTCCGGGTGCTCGGTCGCCGCGGTCAGCAGCGCGGAGGCGCCGTCGGTGGCGGTGACCACGGAATAGCCGCGCGCGGTGAGGTTGATCCGCAGGGCCCGCACCAGGGCGGTTTCGTCGTCGACCACGAGCACGGACGTCATCGCACGACCTCGCTTTCCGGAACGACGGCGGCGGGCAGCGAGATGACGATCGTCAACCCGCCGCCGGGAGTGTCCTCGGCGCGGATGGTCCCGTTCATCGCCTCGACAAAGCCCTTGGCGACGGACAGGCCGAGCCCGACCCCGGTGGTGGTGTTGCGATCCCCGAGCCGCTGGAACGGCGCGAACGCCGAGTCGGCGGCTCCCTTGGGCAGCCCGCGGCCGTGGTCGACCACCCGCAGCTCGACCCGGCCGGCGTAGGCGCTGCCGCGGATCGCGATGGCCGAGGGCACGCGGCCGGTCGCGCCGTGGCGCAGGGCGTTGTCGATGACGTTGGCGACCGCGCGCTCGAGCAGGCCCGCGTCGGCCTGCACCGCGGGCAGGCGATCGTCGACGTCGAGGTCGATCGGCTCACGCGCGTCCAGCGTGGACAGAGCGGCCGCGACAACCTCGTCGTAGCCGACCGGGTGCAGTACCGGCTGCACCGCGCCGGTCGCGAGCCGCGACGAATCCAGGAGGTTGTCGATCAGGCCGGACAGCCGGTCGGTGGACTCCTCACCGGCAGCGAGCAGTTCCTCGGCGTCCTCTTCGGACAGGTCGACGTCGTGGGCGCGCAGGCCGCCGAAGACGGCCTTGATCGAAGTCAGCGGCGTGCGCAGATCGTGTCCGAGGGCCGACAGCAGCGCCGTGCGCAGCTCGGTCGTCTCCGCCCGGCGCTGCGCTTCCTGCGTCTGGACCGCCATCCGCTGCTGCCGCAACGCCAGCAGCGCCTGACCCGCGGCCGCTTCGAGGACGCGCTGGTCGTGTGCCGGCAGGGTGCGTCCGCGCAGCGCGAGGTGGACGTCGTCGGTGACCGGGACGTCGACGTCGGCCTCGTCCGGGTCCTCGCACGGCCGCTCCCCCGTGCAGGCCGCCCGGACCCACTCGTCGTCCTGCTTCTCCAGCAGGGAAACCGATTCGAGCCCGAAGTTCTCCCGGATCTTCTCGAGCAGCCGCTGCAACGGCTGGTCCTGTCCGAGCACCGTCCGCGCGTAGGAGGCCAGCAGCGCCGCCTCCGTCCGCGCCCGCGCCGCCGCATCCGCCCGACGGGAAGCCCGGTCGACGACGAGAGCGAACGCCACCGCGACGACGACCATCGCGACCAGCGTGATCACGTTCTGCTGGGCGTCGACAGTCAACGTGTACAGCGGCGGGGTGAAGAAGAAGTTGAGCAGCAGGGCGCTGGCGATCGAGGCGAACAGCGCCGGACCGAGTCCGCCGACCAGGGCGACCACGATCGTCGCGAGGAAGTAGTCGATGACGTTGGTGGAGAGGATGAGCGTCTGCCGCAGCACCACGCCGATCAGCGTCGCCACCGCGGGCAGCGCCAGTGCGAGGGCCCAGCCGAGCAGCTGCCGCCGCCGGGCCAGGGAGCTGCGCGGGAACAGCTTGGCGCGCAGCCGGCCGCCGGACTCGTCGTGGGTGACCATGTGCACGTCGATCGGCCCGGACTCCTGCACGACGGTGGCGCCGATGCCTTCGTCGAACAGCCGCGCCACCCGGGAGCGCCGGGAGGTGCCCACCACCACCTGCGTCGCGTTCACCCCGCGGGCGAAGTCCAGCAGCGCGGTCGGGACGTCGTCACCGACGACGGTGTGGAAGGTGGCGCCGACGTCGTCGGCGAGCTTGCGGTACTCGGCCAGCGCCTGCGGGGAGACGCCGGCGAGCCCGTCGCCGCGCAGGATCTGCAGCACCATCAGTTCGGCCCCGGCCCGCTTGGCGATGCGCCGGGCCCGCCGGATCAGCGTCTCGCTCTCCCGGCCGCCGCTGATCGCGACGACCACCCGCTCCCGGGCTTCCCAGGTGTCGGTGATGTCGCGTTCGGCGCGGTAGCGCTGGAGCGCGACGTCGACCTGGTCGGCCACCCACAGCAGCGCCAGCTCCCGCAGCGCGGTGAGGTTGCCGGGCCGGAAGTAGTTGCCCAGTGCCGCGTCGATCCGGTTGGCCGGGTAGACGTTGCCGTGGGCGAGGCGCCGCCGCAGCGCTTCCGGGGTGATGTCGACCAGCTCCAGCTGCTCGGCGCGACGGACGACCTCGTCCGGCACAGTCTCCTGCTGGGCGATGCCGGTGATCCGCTCTACGACGTCGTTCAGGCTCTCCAGGTGCTGCACGTTCACCGTCGAGAGCACGTCGATCCCGGCGTCCAGGAGTTCCTCGATGTCCTGCCAGCGCTTCTCGTTGCGCGACCCGGCCACGTTCGTGTGCGCCAGCTCGTCGACGACCGCGACCTCCGGGGCCCGGGTCAGGATCGCGTCGACGTCCATCTCCTCGAAGCCGTGCCCGCGGTAAGTCAGGGTGCGCCGGGGGACGACTTCGAGGCCGTCGAGCAGTTCGCCGGTCTTGCGCCGGCCGTGGGTCTCGACCAGGCCGACGACGACGTCGGTGCCTCGGTCCAGGCGGCGGCGGGCCTCCCCGAGCATGGCGAAGGTCTTCCCCACGCCCGGGGCGGCCCCGAGGTAGATCCGCAGCTCACCGCGGCGGCGCTTACCTGCTTCCGCTGTCGTCACGGGTCAGTGCCTGGCCGCCGCGACGGCGAGGTTGAGCTGCAGGACGTTGACGCCGGGGTCGCCGAGGACGCCGAGCCCGCGTCCGGTGGTGTTGCCGGCGACGAGCTTGCGGACCTCGTCCTCGCTCAGGCCGTTCTCCCGCGCGACCCGCGGCACCTGCAGTTCGGCGTAGGCCGGGCTGATCTGCGGGTCGAGCCCCGACGCCGACGCGGACACGGCGTCGGCCGGGACCTTCGCGACGTCGACGCCTTCCCGCTTGGCGATCAGCTCCTGCCGCTGCTTGACGGTCGCGAGCAGGTCCTCGTTGCCGGTGCCCTTGTTCGAGGCACCCGAGGTCGACGGGTCACCGGGGCCGAGCGGGTCCTTCGACCCGGCCGAGGGCCGGTTGTGGAAGTACGGGTCGTGCGCCGGGTCCTTCGCGACCGGGTCGACCCCGATCAGCGACGACCCGACGGCCTGGCCGTTCTGCGTGACGATCGAGCCCTCGGCCCGGTCCGACAGGCCGGGGATCCGGGCCACCGCCCACACTGCGAGGGGGTAGACCACGCCGAGGAGCACGGTCAGCACCAGCAGCATCTTCAGGCCGGCGACGGTCTGCTTGTACAGCACCTTCATGGTCACATTCCCGGGATCAGTCGGACGAGCAGGTCGATCAGCCAGATCCCGGCGAACGGCGTCACGATGCCGCCGAGGCCGTAGACCAGCAGGTTGCGCCGCAGAAGCGCCTTTGCCGTGGAAGGCTTGTACCGCACGCCGCGCAGGGCGAGCGGGATCAGCGCCACGATGATCAGGGCGTTGAAGATGACCGCGGACAGGATCGCCGAGTCCGGCGAGTGCAGCCGCATGACGTTCAGCGTGTCGAGCTGCGGGTAGATCGCCGCGAACATCGCGGGCAGGATCGCGAAGTACTTCGCCAGGTCGTTGGCGATGGAGAACGTCGTCAGCGCGCCGCGGGTGATGAGCAGCTGCTTGCCGATCTCCACGATCTCGATCAGCTTCGTCGGGTTCGAGTCGAGGTCGACCATGTTGCCGGCTTCCTTGGCCGCCATGGTCCCGGTGTTCATCGCCACCCCGACGTCCGCCTGCGCCAGCGCGGGAGCGTCGTTGGTGCCGTCGCCGGTCATCGCGACCAGCCGCCCGCCCTCCTGCTCCTTCTTGATCAGCGCCATCTTGTCTTCGGGCTTGGCCTCGGCGAGGAAGTCGTCGACCCCGGCCTCTTCGGCGATCGCCCGCGCGGTGAGCGGGTTGTCGCCGGTGATCATCACGGTCTTGATGCCCATCGTCCGCAGCTCGGCGAAGCGCTCGCGCATGCCGGGCTTGACGACGTCCGAGAGCCGGATCACCCCGCGCACCGACGCGACGCCTTCGACCTGCTCGGCGACGACGAGCGGGGTACCGCCCTCGGCGCTGATCGCGTCGACGACAGTGTGCACCTCGTCCGGCACCGTGCCGCCGTGCTCGGCCACCCACGCGCGCACGGCGCTGGCCGCGCCCTTGCGCACGACCCGGCCGCCCACGTCGATGCCGCTCATCCGGGTCTGCGCGGTGAAGGGGACGAACTCGCCGGACTTCTCGGCCTCGCTCGGTTCCGCCGGCAGGACGTGCTCCCGCGCGCACAGGTCGACGATGCTGCGCCCCTCCGGGGTGCCGTCGGCCAGGCTGGAGAGCCGGGCCGCGATCGCGAGGTCGTCGATCGTGGACGAGCCGACCGGGATCAGCTCGGTGGCCTGCCGGTTGCCGAAGGTGATGGTGCCGGTCTTGTCGAGCAGCAACGTCGAGACGTCGCCCGCGGCCTCCACCGCACGGCCGCTGGTCGCCAGGACGTTGCGCTGGACCAGGCGGTCCATGCCCGCGATGCCGATCGCGGACAGCAGCGCGCCGATCGTCGTCGGGATCAAGCAGACGAGCAGCGCGGTCAGGACGATCACCGAGACCAGGCCACCCGAGTAGCCCGCCATCGGCTGCAGCGCCACGACCGCGAGGACGAAGATGATCGTCAGCACGGACAGCAGGATCGTCAGCGCGATCTCGTTCGGCGTCTTCTGCCGGGAGGCGCCTTCCACCAACGCGATCATGCGGTCCACAAAGGATTCGCCGGGCTTGGTGGTGATCTTCACGACGATCCGGTCGGAGAGCACCGTCGTCCCGCCGGTCACCGCACTCCGGTCTCCACCGGACTCGCGGATCACGGGCGCGGACTCACCCGTGATGGCCGATTCGTCGACGGTCGCGATGCCCTCGACGACGTCGCCGTCACCCGGGATGACCTCGCCGGCTTCGACGACCACCAGGTCGCCGATCTTCAGGTCGGTGCCCGGCACGCGGGCTTCCGAGCCGTCCTCGGTGAGGCGCCGGGCGACGGTGTCCTTCTTGGTACGGCGCAGGGACTCGGCCTGGGCCTTGCCGCGGCCTTCGGCCACCGCTTCGGCGAGGTTGGCGAACAGGACCGTGAACCACAGCCAGAGCGCGACGCCGATGTTGAACACGCCGGGGTCGGTGATCGCGAAGACGGTGACCAGCACCGACCCGACCCACACGACGAACATGACGGGGTTGCGCAGCTGGTGGCGCGGGCTGAGCTTGCGGAAGGCGTCCGGCAGGGACGTCCAGAGCTGGCGGGGGTTGAACACGCCCGCGCCGACCCGTCCCGCGTTCTCGACGTGGTGCCGGGTCGCTTCCCCGGGCGTGCGATCGGTGGTCATGGTCATGCGAGAGCCTCGGCAATCGGCCCGAGGGCCAGGGCGGGGATGAAGGTCAGGGCCGCGACCAGCACGACCGTGCCGGCGAGCATGGTGGCGAACAGCGGGCTGGTGGTCGGCAGCGTGCCGGCCGTCTCCGGCACCTTCTTCTGGGCGGCCAGCGAACCGGCCAGGCACAGCACGGCCAGGATCGGGATGAACCGGCCCAGTGCCATGCAGACGCCGAGCGTCGACTGGTACCAGTCGTTGGTCACGGTGATGCCGGCGAACGCGCTGCCGTTGTTGTTGCTCGCCGAGGTGTAGGCGTAGAGCAGCTCGGAGAAGCCGTGCGCGCCCGGGTTGTTGAACGCGTCGGTGTTGCCCGGGATGAGCAGGGCCGCGCCCGCGCCGATGAGCAGGACCGTCGGCATCGCGAGGATCGCGATCGCCGAGCAGGTCACCTCGCGCTTGCCGAGCTTCTTGCCCAGGTACTCCGGGGTGCGCCCGACCATCAGCCCGGCCAGGAACATCGCGATGATGGCCATCACCAGGATGCTGTAGAGGCCGGTGCCGACCCCGCCCGGCGAGAGCTCGCCGAACATCATGTTCAGCAGCGTCCCGAACCCGCCGAGCCCGGTGAAGCTGTCGTGCATCGAGTTCACGGCGCCGGTCGAGGTGCCGGTGGTCGAGTCGGCGAACAACGCCGACGCCGCGAGCCCGAAGCGGGTTTCCTTGCCTTCCATGGCCGCGCCGGCCAGGCGGGCGGCGGCGCCGTTCGCGTGGGTCTCGCCCCACCAGATCACCGCGAGCATGCCGGCCCACAGCGCGCCCATGACGCTGAGCAGGACGTAGCCCTGTTTGGTGTTTCCGACCAGCTTGCCGAAGGTGCGGGTCAGGCTGACCGGGATGACCAGCAGCAGGGAGATCTCGATCAGGTTCGACCACGAGTTCGGGTTCTCGAACGGGTGCGCGGAGTTGGCGTTGTAGATGCCACCGCCGTTGGTGCCGAGTTCCTTGATGGCTTCCTGGCTCGCCGCCGGAGCCAGGGCGATCGTGCTCGCCGAGCCGTCCGGGTTGAGCACAGCGATGCCGGACTTCAGGCTCTGCACCACGCCGAGCGCGACCAGGACGATCGCGAAGACGAAGGACAGCGGCAGCAGCACGCGGACCGTGCCGCGGGTCAGGTCGACCCAGAAGTTGCCGAGCCGGTCGCTCTTGGACCGGACGAACGCACGGGTCAGCGCGATCGCCACGGCGAGGCCCACGCCGGCGGAGACGAAGTTCTGCACGGTCAGCCCGGCCATCTGGACGACGTGCCCCATGACGCCCTCGGGGACGTAGGACTGCCAGTTCGTGTTGGTCACGAAGCTGATCGCCGTGTTGAAGGCGACCCCGGGATCGACTGTCCGGCCGAAGTTCAGCGGCAGCAGCGGCTGGATCCGCTGCAGGAGGTAGAGGAAAAGCACGGAAACGAAAGAGAAGCCCAGCACGCCCGAGGCGTAGGTCTTCCAGTGCTGCTCGGCCTCCGGGTCCGCACGCACGATCTTGTAGACGGCCTTCTCGAGCCGCCAGTGCTTCGTGCTCGTGAACACGCGGTACATGTAGTCGCCCAGCGGCCGGTACACCAGCGCCAGGGCGAGCAGCAGGAGGCCGACCTGCCCGAGGCCGGCCCACGTCGAGGACATCAGAACTTCTCCGGTTTGATCAACGCGATGAACAGGTAGACGATCAGGGCCAGCGCCAGGACGCCGCCGACGACGTTGGCGACCACGCCGGTGCCGCTCACAGCCGCTCCAATCCACGCAGGGTCAAGGCCAGCACGGCGAACACGACGATCGCCAGCAGCACATAGGCCAGGTCGGCCATGGCACTGCTCCTTTCTCACGCACGACAAACCGAGGTCGACCGAATGGTGACCGGGCAGGCGGAAGCGTGCCTGCCGGAACTCCCGTTCGGATGTCACCTGACGGAGTCTTGATGCGCCCGCAGGGCTCGTTGACGGGTTCTTGACAGCTCCCTCCGAGTCCGAACCGGACTTGGTCACAACTCGGCCTCGGCGCGGTGAACGGCTCGCCTCGACGGGAATTCGGGGCCACCCTTGAACGATCACGTCTTCGCAGCCCGATCCGGATCTCATCCCGGGAGTTCTCCTTGGCAGCCGACCCCGAGCTCCGCACGTCCGTCCCCCGCCGCAACACCGTCCAGGTGAGTCACAGCAGCCACGACGGCGCGATCGCGGTGGTGGTGACCCTCGACGGCCAGGTGCGCGACCTCCAGCTGGCCGACACCGTGACCACCCGCCCCGCCGCCCAGCTGGCCCGCGACATCCTCGAGTGCATCCACTCCGCCCAGGCCCTGTTCGACCCCGGGCCGGCTACTCGTTGAGGTAGTCGTCGTACACCGCGACCCAGACGTCCAAATCGGACAGACCACCCACGATTCGGTGGCCGGTGGCGGTGAGGGACAGCACCACTTCGCCGCCCGTCCGCCCATCCCAGGTGCCCGCCGGTTCACGCCGGAGGGCCCCTTCGGCGGCGAGGATCCGCAAAGCGGGTCCGAGCACGCGCCGTGGACAACCCGCCGCAGCGCGGCCACGGTGCACGGACCGGACGCCAGCTCGTCCAGCAGTTCCACCGCGCCGGGACAGCGGATCAGGCGTGCGAGACCGGCTTCGGCCATGGCAGCTCCCGGGGACGACGTGCCGGAACCGTAGGCAGGCGATCGCCGTGAACCAGAGCCGTTGACGAGAACCTGACGATCACCCGGGCGACACTTACGCTTTCCCTACGCCGAAGCCCGCATCTTGACGTTTTCCCTACGCCGGATCACCGCGGCAGCAGGCACGCTGCCATGTGTGCCGGCACCCACCTCATGGCTCAAACGGCTGGTACTCGGACGGCCGTTCCGCAGCGACACCCTCGGCGAGACGCTGCTGCCGAAGTGGCTCGCCCTGCCCATCTTCGCCAGCGATCCGCTGTCTTCGGTCGCCTACGCGACCCAGGAGATCCTGCTGATCCTCTCGATCGGCGGGCTCGCCTACCTCACGCTGGCGCCGTGGGTGGGGCTGGCGGTGGCGGTGCTGCTCACCGTCGTCGTCTTCTCCTACCGCCAGGTCGTGAAGGCCTACCCCAGCGGTGGCGGCTCCTACGAGGTCGCTTCCCGCAACCTCGGCAGCCGTGCCGGGCTGGTCGTCGCCGGTGCCCTGATGGTCGACTACATCATGACGGTCGCGGTGTCGGTGGCGTCCGGAGTCGACAACATCATCTCCGCGGTGCCCGAGCTCAACGACTACCGCATCGCCTTGAACCTCGGGTTCGTCCTGGTGCTGATGGCGATGAACCTGCGCGGCATCCGCGAGTCCGGGCGCGCGTTCGCCATCCCGACCTACCTGTTCATCGGCGGGGTCGTGCTGATGATCGCGCTCGGCCTCGGGCAAGCCGTCGCCGGTCACGCGCCGGTCGCCGAGAGCGCCGGCTACGACGTCCGCCCCGAGCAGGTCGGCCTGAGCGGCCTGGCGCTGGTGTTCCTGCTGCTGCGATCGTTCTCCTCCGGCTGCACCGCGCTGACCGGCGTCGAGGCGATCTCCAACGGCGTGCCCGCGTTCCGCAAGCCCAAGAGCGCCAACGCCGCCAAGACCATGACCGCCATGGGCGCGATCGCCGTCACCATGTTCGGCGGCATCACCGCCCTCGCCATGATCAGCCACGTCCGGATCGCCGAGAACACCTGCGACCTCACCGGGTTCCGCGGCGACTGCACGACCGACCCGCAGCGCACGGTGATCAGCCAGATCGCCGCCGCGGTGTTCGGCGGCGACCACTCGGTGCTGTTCTACTTCCTCCAGGCGGCCACCGCGCTGATCCTGATCCTCGCCGCGAACACCGCGTTCAACGGCTTCCCGTTGCTGGCCTCGATCCTCGCCCAAGACCGCTTCCTGCCCCGGCAGCTGCACACCCGCGGCGACCGGCTCGCCTTCTCCAACGGAATCGTCGCGCTCGCGGTGGTCGCCGGGATCCTGATCTTCGCCTTCGACGGCTCGACCACCCGCCTGATCCAGCTCTACATCCTCGGCGTCTTCACGTCGTTCACGCTGTGCCAGGCCGGCATGGTCCGGCACTGGAACCGCGCGCTGGCCGGCAGCACCGACGCCCGCGAGCGCCGGTCGATCCACCGGTCCCGGCTGATCAACGCCGCCGGCGCGATCCTGACCGCGATCGTCCTGGTCGTGGTCCTGATCACGAAGTTCACGCACGGCGCCTACCTGGTCGTGATCGCGATCCCGGCTCTGTTCGTGCTGATGCGGACGATCCACCGGCACTACACCCACGTCCGCGACGAGCTCCTGCCGGACGAGGAAAGCGAGCTGCTGCCCAGCCGGGTCCACGCCGTCGTGCTGGTGTCCACGTTGCACAAACCGAGCCAGCGCGCGATCGCGTTCGCCCGCGCGGCCCGGCCCGACACGCTCGCCGCGATCACGGTCAACGTCGACGACGCCGACACCCGCGAGCTGCAGCGGCAGTGGGAGCAGCGCGGGATGAAGATCCCGCTCAAGGTCGTCGAATCGCCCTACCGCGAGATCACCCGGCCGGTGGTGCAGTACGTCAAGAACCTGCGACGCAGCAGTCCTCGCGACGTCGTGTGCGTCTACATCCCCGAGTACGTCGTCGGCCGCTGGTGGGAGAACATCCTCCACAACCAGAGCTCGTTGCGGCTCAAGGGACGGCTCCTGTTCGAGCCCGGGGTCATGGTGACGAGCGTCCCCTGGCAGCTGCGCTCCACCGCCGGCCGCGACCTCCAGCGCGTCCGCCCCCTGCCCGGCGACATCCGCCGCGGCGTCACCACCCAGCGCCGATCCTGACCAGTCACGGCGAGCTCACCTGCTCGGGCGGGGTACCGGGACCGTGCTCGCGTTCGTGCGCGGGAACGACCACCGCCACCATCGCGACGAGCGAGACGATCGGAACGCTCGTGGCACCCGACAACCCGGTGGCGGCCGCGCCAAGTGCCATTCCGAGAGAGATCCCGACCCCGGCTGGGACGGGCGGAGCTGTGCGCATACCGCCAAGTCCAGCCGCTCACGGGCGCGGCGGCGACGCTGTTTACGTGTTCCGGACGGCGCGGCGGCCGTTCCTTATGTGTTGCGGCTTCGGCATCTCGGCCAGCTGCGGGGCGGGGAGGAGCTTTCCGCCCAGCAGCGCGGAGAAGAACCTGCCGGGATCCTTGGTCGTCGAGATCATCTCGCCGGCGCTGGAAATTCAGGACGGGTTCTGCCGGCTGCGGCGCACCGACACTCCTGACTCCGGCAATCAGCTCCACTGGAGACATGCGGTGGCCAACCTTCCATCGCCCCGGCCCGAGGCGCCAGTCGCCCGGTACCGCTCCTCGATGCGCCACCTCCAGTCGACCGAGCGGGCCGCGCAGGGCAGCCTCCGGCGAGGTCACGGACCGACGCCGCAGTCGAACAGCACCCCCGCCGTGGCCGCTTCCGGGCCGATTCGCGCGGGTGGCACCGGGCGGCAGTGCTTCGCTTCCCACCTGACCCGCCGGGTCAGTTCCCCCGCGTCGACCGCCGCCGTGGTGGGCTGCTTTGGCCCGGCACGGGCGATGTCGACGAACACCTGCGGCAGCAGCACGAACCGCAGCTTGCCGGCCGCGACCCACTGCGGGAGCTCCGCGGCTGACGGCGCCGGGTCGAAGCCGAGGTAGCCACCGAGCGGCGCGACGCGTGCCTCGGTGTTCAGCAGGAACGGTTCCGCCCCGTACGTGCCGCCCTCGACGGTCAGGGTGATCTCGGCGGGCGACGCCTGTGCGAACGCGAGCACCTGGCGCTGACCGGCGCTGAGCCGGTACGCGCTGTCGATGAACCGGACGTATCCGGCCGCGGCGCCCGCACCGGTATCGGCGCTGAAGACGGTGTGCAGCGCGGCCGTCGACGGTGGCCCGGCGGCCGGGTCGGCGCTCTCCAGGACGCTTCCCGGCCGCACCGCCGTGTCGGCGACGAAGGCCGCGGGCCCGGCCACGACGGCGACCAGCCCGATCGCCGCCGCGGCGCGGGTCGCCCGCAGCAGCGCCGCGACCAGCGCGAGCAACGCCACGACCAGCACGGTGTACCGCAGCCACGGCAGCCAGTCCGGTGTCCGGTCGAGCAAGACAAAGGCGAGCACCGCCGTCCCCGCCACCGCGGCCGGCAGGACGAACCGGGCCCGGCCGCGGGACCAGCTCGAGGCCGTGACCAGCCCCGCGGCGGCGAGTGCCGCGATGGCCGGGGCCAACTCGGCGGTGTAGTACGCGTGGAAGATGCCGCCGGTGACCGAGAAGACCACGGCCCCGACGACCAGCCAGCCACCCCACAGCACCCAGCCCGCCTTCGTCCGCGGCGCGGCCCCGCGAGCGCGGCACGCGGCGACGACCAAGGACACCAAGGCGAGCGGCAGCAGCCAGGCGATCTGCCCGCCGACCTCCGCGTCGAACAGCCGCAGCGGACCCACGTCGCCGCCGAGCGCCGCGCCGGCCGTGGCGCTGTAGCCGCCGCCGATGCCGGTCGTGCCGCCGACCAGGCGCGAAACGCCGTTGTAGCCGAAGGCCAGCTGCCACACCGAACCGTCGGTGGTGCTGCCGACGAACGGCTTGGCGCCGGGCCAGACGGTGACGGCGACGGGCCACGCCAGCGACACGAAGAGCGTCACCGCGCCGGCCACGCCGAGCCACGCGAGCCGCCGGCCGCGTGAACCGGGCGCCGCGACGAAGAACGCCAACGCCAGACCCGGCAACACGATCCACGCGGCGAGCATTTTCGTGAGGAAGCCCAGTCCGACGAAGACTCCCGCCCCCACGAGCCACCGGGCGTTGTCGATCGCCCGGGTGACGCAGTAGGCGGCGAGCAGCAGCAGGAGCAGCAAGAGGGTGTCGGGCAGGTCGTCGCGGTTGATCGCCGCGACGGTCGGCGTCAGCGCGAAGAGCGCTGCGGCGAGCAACGCGGTCCGCGCGCCGGCCCAGCAGCGCACAACCCGGTGCAGCACGAGCACCGCGGCCACGCCCTCGACGACCTGAACCAAGGCGATTGCCCACGGGTGGAACCCGAAGACGGCCACGCCGAGCGCCTGCGTCCAGAACGCGAGCGGCGGTTTGTCGATCGTGACGACTCCCACCGGGTCGAAGCCCGCGAAGAAGAACGCCGTGGCGTTGTGCGACATCGAATGCACCGCCGCCGCGTAGTACGGCTGCAGCGGCCGGCTTCCCAAGGCCCAGCCCCACAACACCGCGGCGACGGCCGAGATCACCCCCACCGCGATCCGCTCGCCCCGCCCGGTCCGCACCTCGGCTACCACCACCACGTCCCCCTCCCGGTCACCGCCAGGAAGGCTAGGACGGCCGCGATGCCGGAATCTTCAAGCTCCGGATTGAAGCGAGCGTCCACCCGTGGGTTGAGCGCGGCGCGCTGAGGACGTCACGGTGCCGAGGTGAGTGGAGCCGATGCCGGCCAAGCCCGACGGCGGGCCGCTACGTCCAGGCAGACGAACCGCACTCGCCCGGCACCGGCCTCCTCGGCGTGGAGCTCGTCAGCGCCCGTCGTTGAGCTCGCCGATGCGGTGCCGCACAGCGGTGCGCAACGCCGGGTCACCGGTGCCGGCGGCGCTCATCGTCGCCACGTGGCCACCGGTGACCGGGCCGGCCACCGGAAAGACACGGTCCTCGCCGGGCAGCGGGACTCCCGGGCAGGTGACCGAGCCCGGCCGGGAGTTCGCGACCAGGAAGACGTTGACCATGCCGTCGACGCACGGGTTGCCGCCCAGAGCGTACTGGCCGTGGAACGCCGCATCGTCGACCGAAATCAGCGGGACCCCGGCCGCGCGGACGGCCGAACGCGCCTGCTCGTACCCGGTTTGCGGGTCGAACTCGCCCTGGACCACCAGCACGTTCCCGGCGACCTCGGGCGGGAGCCCGGCCAGGGCCTGCCGGGGCCGGTCGGACCAGAACCCGCACGGCTCGGTCAGCCCGTAGGCCCAGCCGAAGATCGGGTACTGCGGGCCCTGCCGGTCGGACAGGCGCTTGTACCAGCCGGCGGTCTTCGCCGGCTGGTCGCCGCACGCCACCGCGTACCGCGTCCCGGAAACCCTGCGGTAGTCCGGTTCCGCCGCCGCCAGCCCGGCGACGACGTCGGCGCCGGTCAGCTGCGCCAGCCGCTTGCCGAACGCGGCGGTGGACCACGTGTCCAGCTGCCCGGCGAGCGCCGCCGGGACCTGGACGGGCTTGCCGTCGAGTTGCCCGGCGCCGGCGACGAGGACCGCGGCGTCCAGGAGCCACCGGATCTCGCTGCCGTTGCCGGCGAACAGGGCGTCGAACTGGTCCGGCGCCACGCCGAGCCCGGCGTAGAAACCGCGCAGCCGCTCGATCTTCTGCTTCACCTCGGCCGGCGACGCGCCCAGCTGGGCCGGGAACTGACGGGCCAGCCACGGCACGAAGACCTCGTCGGTCTGCCGCTGGCCGATCATCGGGAACGCCTCGAAGGCGGCCTGCAGCCGGCCTTCGAAGTCGACGCTGGAGTCGAGCACCACCTTGCCCGCGTGGCCCGGGAACAACGACGCGTACTTGGCGCCGAGCCAGGTGCCGTAGGAATACCCGAGGTAGTTCAGCTTCTCGTCCCCGAGCAGGGTCCGGACGAGGTCCATGTCGTGCGCGGTCTGCCACGTCGTGACGAACGGCGCGATCGCATCGCTCTGGCACGCCTGCGCGATCGCCCGCGGCGTCTTCTGGTGCTCGGCGATGCTGGTCGCCGAGCGGTCACGCGCGTCGAGCGGTCCCTGCGGCAGCCGTCCCGCCGGGACCTGGCAGCCGAACCCGGTGTCCGCGGTCCCTTCGTGCCCGGTACCGCGGGGGTCCATGCCGACGAAGTCGTACCGCTCGTTCACGCTCGGTTCGAGGCCGGCCAGCGCACCCGCGAGGGAGCTGCCCTGGCCGCCGGGCCCGCCGGGGTTCACCAGGAGCGCGCCGGTCCGCTCCCCCGTCGCCGCGACCCGGCTGATCGACACGCTCAGGTCCACCCCGGACTCCGGGTTCGCCCAGTCCCGCGGCACGGTGATCACCGCGCATTCGGCCGGTTTCGCCCCGGCGGCAACGGGAAACGGGCACGCTCCCCACGCCACCTGCTGGCCGGTGTAGCGGTCCGGCGTGGCCGCTGCGGCGGTTCCCGCGGGAACGGCCGGAACCGCGAGCAGCACAGCGGTGACCAGAAGCCGGCTCGCTGTCGTCTTTTTCACGTGATACCCCTCGTCCGGGTGAATGATCACCCGGAGTATGGCGCGCGTTCCCGGCGCCGGGATCAACCGAAAGTACGAGGACCGGCCCGCACCACGAGGGTCCGCGCCACCAGGTCGCCGATCCGCTGCCGGCGTCGGGTCACCACGATGCTGACGACGGCCACCAGCCCGAACAGCAGGCCGTCGACCGTCATCAGCAGCCACCGGAAGGCGTAGGCGCGCGCCTTCGGCGGCCCGCCGCGCAGGGTTTCGACGCGCAGTCCCATGATCAGCATGCCCGGCGTGACCCCGCCGCGGCGCACCGGGATCCAGATCTGGATCACCGCGTCACAGGCGTAGTTGACCGCGAAGAACGTGATCGCCGGGCCCCAGAGGATCGCTTTCGGCGGCACCAGCCCCCACTGCAGCAGGGGGATGACGACGAGGCCGGCCGCGAGCGCGGCGAACACCCCCACGCCGGTCGCAAGGGCCTGGTCCAGCACCGCCTGCACCACCCGGCGGCCTGCCATCCGCAGCCCCTCCGGCACTTCTCGCCGCCCGGCCGTGATGGTCACCGCGCTGACCGCACACTGGGCGAGTTTCGCACACCGGTCAAGGTCATCCCAGCAGCCCGCGCTGCCACGCCCAGACGGCGATCTCCGTGCGGTTCCGGAGTTCGAGCTTGCGCTGCACGCTCGCCAGGTGCGTCTTGACCGTCGAGAGGGAGACGCGGAGGTCGTCGGCGATCTCGGCGTTGGTCCGGCCGCGGGCGACCGCGAGCACCACATCGGACTCGCGGTCGGTCAGCAGGCCCGGTGTCCCCTGCGCGCGCCGCCGCGCCTTTTCGGTGAACCGGGCGAGCAGGCGCACGGTCACCGACGGCGAAACCATCGCCTCCCCGCCGGCCGCGGCGCGCACCGCGTCGACCAGCAGCTGCGGACCGGCGTCCTTGAGCAGGAACCCGCTGGCCCCACCGAGCAGGGCGGCGTAGACGTTCTCGTCCGCGTCGTAGGTCGTCACCACCACCACGCGCAGCGGGTGCGCGACGGCCGGGCCGGCCAGCAGCTCGGTGGCCCGCAGACCGTCCACTTTGGGCATTCTGATGTCCATCAGCGTGACGTCCGGACGCAGCTGCCGCGCCAGCCGGACCGCGGCCTCCCCGTCGGCGGCTTCGGCGATCACGTCGATGTCCGGCGCGGCGTCCAGTACCAGCCGGAACCCGGTGCGCACCAGCACCTGGTCGTCGGCGACGAGCACCCGGATGGTCATCAGAGCCCCCTCGGCAAGGCGTCGAAGGGCGCGTCCTCGCCGCCGAGCGGGAGCCGCGCCACCACAGTCCAGCGCGCCCCGGGGCCCGGGCCGGCGGTCAGGCTGCCGCCGAGCATTTCCAGCCGCTCGGTCATGCCGATGATGCCGAACCCGCCGGGCGCGGAACGCGGGTTCGCGGGAACGCCGTCGTTGCCCACCTCGAGCACGAGTTCGCCGGCCTCGACGCGGACGGAGACGACCACCTCGGTCGCGGCCGGGGCGTGCCGGCGGGCGTTGGTCAGCGCTTCGGTCACGACGCGGTGGACGGTCGTGGCCAGCTGGGACGGCACCGGCAGCTGGTCCAGTTCCTCGGCGACGGCCACCCGGGCGGAGGATCCGGCGGCCGCGCGCACCGCGTCCCCGAGCACGGCACCGGACATCGGAGGCACGTCCCGGGTGTCCCGCAGCATCCCGACCAGCCGGCGCGCGGCGGTCAGCGCCGCACCGCCGGCTTCCTCGATCTCGCGGTACACCGCCGCGTGGCCGCCGACGTCCGCGGTGGCTTCGGCGATCGTCCGGGCGGCCTGGACGCGGACGACGATCCCGCTGACGTGGTGGGACACCAGGTCGTGCAGTTCCCTGGCCAGCTGCAGGCGTTCCTGGCTGCGGACCCGGTCCAGCGCGTCGCGCTGCCTGCCGTCCGCCGCGCGCAGGATCAGCCCGACCCCGAGGCAGGCACCCCAGTACGCCGCGGCGGCCACCGCCAGCAGCGTCTCCGGCTCGCCGGCGCCGTAGCGCAGCAGGGGCGCGGCGATCATCACCACGCCGAGGGCCGCCACCAGCCCGGCCGCGCGCTTCGGCTCGAGCTTCCGGCCGGCCGAAGCCGTGAGCAGCCCGGCGGCCACGATCTCGGCGACCGGCGGCTGGCGCGGCGGGTGCGCGGTGACCGCCACGACCGTGCTGATCGCCGACAGCGCGGCGACGACGCTCCCGAGCACGCCGACGTGGCGGGGGAAGCGCCGCCGCAGCACGGCCAGCACCGGGATCGCCGTCCCGGTGGAAGTCAGCACCCCGGTCAGCGGCGCGGCCCAGCCACCGCCTCCGCCGGGCACCTCCAGCACCAGCACCACGTCGGCGACGACCGCCGCGGCCAGCACCGCGAGCTCGGCGCCGAGCATGCCGCGCCGGACCCCCGTTCTGCGCATGGCCGTCATGATCCCGCGTCCCGGATCAGTCCGCGCGCCGAACCCGGGCGAAGTGATCGTTGGACGGCGGCAGGTAGCTGAGCACGGTCGCGACGACAGCCACCCCGCAGCTCAGATAGCCCGCCCACGACGGTTCGGTGGTGACCAGCGAAGCGGCCTGCAGCAGGGTGAAGACGGTCAGCGTCACGCGAGCCCAGTTGCGGCCCGCCTTGAGCTTGAACGACAGCCAGAGGTAGACCAGCGCGATGACCACGGCGACGGCGACCGGAACAGCCTGCGCGAACAGGGTGAGCCGGTCGAGCTGCTCCGGCGTCAACGTGGGGTTCGTCCGACGCAGCGTCGCCGCGATTTCGTCGCGCGCGCTCAGGACGAGCAGCCCGCCGGCGATCGCGGACACCGTGGACACCAGGAAGCCGAAGAAGGCGGCAATGATCGTGCTGGGCGGGTTCTCCCGCGCTGTTTCGATGGTCATACCGGGCAAGTTAGGACTCGCCGCGCGCCGGCACCGCCTGAGACGAGCCCGTCTCGTACTTTCGGCCGAGGCTCGTGATCCGCACCCGCTTGCCGGGGTCCTGACCTCGATGCCCGGCATCCGGATCAAGACCGCAGCCCGCCCTGCTCGAAGTCGGCGACGCCTCGAACTTCGTCGGCTCCGGGCGCCCGGCGGCCTGCACCGGCATCGCCCCGGTCACCCACGCGCGGGTTTCTCAGGGGTTGTCCAGGGCGTCCACGCTGCTACGCCTCGGTCAGGGCGTCGGCGATCGCCGCGGTGATCAGCAAGCGCATTCTTCGGTCGGCCAGCCCGACGCAGCAACCGCGTTCGTCTCAAGAGCGCCCCTTCAGCCGTCCGACGCCGCCGACGGCCAGGACTGGTTGCGGCCGACGTCAAGTCGTGTGGTGGACCCGAACCGCGCTGGCTGCGCTTGACCCGATCACGGTCAGTGACCCGGGCCAGCGCGGATTTACGTGGAGATCGAGAAGGTCGGCGCTTTTCCTGGCCGTGGAGGGCCGGCGCTCCACGGGTGAGTTCAGCAGGAAGCGACCCGCGACAGCCACCGGCCTCTGGTACGCGACCCGTCCCGTCACTCTCAGAAGCCTTACGAAGACGATGGTTCCACTGCCGTCCTGCCGGCTCTGGGCCACCGGCGGCGGCAGCGTACGGGGATCCGCCGACGCACGGAGCGCGGACGTCTGTCCTCTGAGGTCGTCTCCGCACTCGAGCAAGCACAGGCCGCCGAGACGGCCGCACCCACCGAGGCCGCGCTCAAAGAACGACATCTCCGCCATGCGGTGAACAGCCGATCTGATCGGGGATCCGCATGGTCCGCCGTGGCTGAAACGCGCTTCACTCCCGTTCGACGGGCGGGCTTCCCGAGCCGGTCACCGCCGCGCACGGGACTGCGTCGGCGCTGTCGCAGGACACTTCGGCCCAGACCGTCTTGCTGCCGGCAGGGAGCTCGAGCACGCCCCAGGTGCGGGCGAGCTTGGCCACGATGTGCATGCCGCGGCCGCCGGGGCGCTCGAGTGACGGTGTGCCGAGCACGGGCCGGTCCCGGCAACTGTCGTCGACTTCGAGCCGGACCCGGCACGGGTTCGGGGTGTGACTCATCCGGACCTGCAGGGGACCGTCGCCGTGGTCGTAGGCGTTGGTCACCAGTTCCGTGGCCACCAGCAGCACGTCCCCCAGGTAAGTGTCATCGACCTGGGTGAGGGCCCGGGACGCCCAGCGACGGATCTCCACCAACGCCGGCGCGGTCGTCCCGCGCAGATCCATCGACCACGACGATGGCGCCGGGATCGGCGTGCTGCTCGGCTCGGGCATCGCGAACCAATCTTTCCGGGCTCTCCGCCCTCGCTGCTGAAGACGTCCGCATTCAGGCGTTACCCCCGGCCGCGGCGGATCAAACCCTCGGCGGCCACGCTCCGGACACCGCGCAGCCCGCAACCGGTCGCCCGGCTCCCCCACCGACCGATTCGGCCGTACGGACCAGAGCGAAGTCGCCCGATTGGTGTGATTCTCGTCCGAATGGGTACTGAAATCTTCAGTTCTGGGGTGCCGGCGCGCAGGGGCCCCGGGATCAGGCTTCGCCGGTCCAGACCGGTGGCCGGCGAAGCCGCCCGGGCCGGCTCGGTCCTGACGGCGCCCAGTCGAATGAATCCCTGTCGCCGACGAGTGACACGACCCGCTCTCCGCCCCCGACGGTCCGATGATCCTGCTTGCCAGTCCGATCCCGAGATCCCGGAGGCGACAGTCATCTTCTACGCCATGGCCGCCGCGTTCCTGGTCGTCGCGCTGGTGAGCATCCGGCAGGACCGCAGGCGGTTCCGCAACGCCGTGCTGCTCGGCCTGGCCGTCGCCTGCCTGATTCTCGCGCTCCTCGGCGACATCGACCGCCTTCCCCCGGAGACCGCCGCTGTGGTCGTGTTCTTCGTCCTCCTGGCCCCGCTGTTCGCGGTGTTCGTCCTGGCGGTCTTCCTGCTCGCCAACGGCATCACCATGATCCGCCGCGAAAGCCGCTCCCTGGGCAACCTCCTGTCCTTCCTCGCCGGCCTCGGCCTGCTCACCCTCGTCGTCCTGCTGATCACCGCCCAGTACACCCAGCACCCCGCCATCGGCGCGGTCGCCGTTTCCGCGCTGGCCGCGGTGTCCTACCTCAGCTTCCTGTTCTGCTGCTACCTCGGCTACGCCTTCCTCTACAGCCGGCTGCGCGCCCGTCCCGGCGTCGACTTCGTGATCGTGCTCGGCTCACGCATCATCGACGGCCGGATCCCACCGCTGCTGGCCAGCCGGCTCGACAAGGCGATCACCCTCTACCGAAACGAACGCGACCGAGGCGGCGACCCGTTCGTCATCGCTTCGGGCGGGCAGGGACCGGACGAAACCCAGCCGGAAGCCCACGCCATGGCCGACTACCTGCTCGCCCACGGCGTCCCCGCCGACAAGCTGCTCCGCGAAGACCGCTCGACGACCACCGCGCAGAACCTCACCCTCAGCCGCGAGCTCATGCAGCACCACCGCCCCGGCTACCGGTGCGTCGTCGTCACCAACAACTTCCACGCCTTTCGGGCCGCGATCCTCGCCCGCACCGCGAAGGTCAACGGACAGGTCGTCGGCGCACCCACCGCCCTCTACTACTGGCCGAGCGCCACTATCCGGGAATTCGCCGCCGTCATCATGGAGCACCGGCTGGTCAACTTGAGCGTCACCGGACTGCTCGCCGTCACCGGCTTCCTCGCCGCCCTACCCTGAGCCGCGCCCGACCAGGTCCTGGCTCTTGGCCCCAGCTGTCCGCAGGCGGCGTGCTGGTCGCGCTCGCCGGCGCCTTCCTGTTCCGCCGCCGAGCACAGCATGCCTGTCGTTGCGCAGCGAACCGGACCGATGCGGGGGTAGTAGGTGTGAGGTAGCGGGAGGTCAGATCGCAGACCGTCGCTCCCGCTTCGCGTGGTGGTCAGTCTCGGGCGCGGAGCTCGGAGTTGATGCGCTGGGCTTCGTGGAGCTGGTCTTCGAGGCTGACGATGCGGCAGGCCGCCTCGATCGCGGTGCCCTGGTCGACCAGTTCCCGTACGCGGGCTGCCAGGCGCAGCTGCTGGCGTGAGTAGCGACGATGCCCGCCGGCGGAACGCTGCGGCGTGATCAAGCCGGCTTCGCCGAGGCTGCGCAGAAAGCCTTGCGTCGTGCCGAGCATGTCCGCCGCCCGCCCCATCGTGTAGGCGGGGTAGTGCTCGTCGTCGAACTTGTCGGCCGCATCCGGCGCGGCCGGTCCTGCTTGGTCAGGAATCATTCCACCTCCGCATCACAAAGGACCCCGGGTGCCGCGAACGGCACCCGGGGTCCTCAAAGGGTTGGGTTTCACCATTGCCGACCGGCGCGACCGCCGGCTTCCTGCACTCGCGACCGGCCGAAAGCCGGAACCCGCGAGGATCGCTCATTCGTAACCGAGCACCACCTCCGAACTCGATGGGACTGCGGCACCCGCGCGGCCCAGTTACCCAGCCGCCGCGGGCGATCCAATGATGCTCCCTGTCCCTTCTCTCCTGTGTTCTCCACTTACTGGGTACTGCTGTTCCTTCAGATACTGCTCTTTCACTTGCCACTGACGTCACTGCCGGAACCCTTCCACTGATCGGTCCCAGCACGCTGACGCCGCTGGTCACTGCCCGGAGCCCCGTTCACCGATCGACTCCGGCCACCTGACCGGTACTGCACCTGCACGAACAACTACGGATACTGCTGATCTTCGTCTCACCTCGCGGGTAGTTACGTCCTCTCCCGCGCTTGCTTGACTTTGTCTCTCTCGCTACGAGAAGAACACTACACACACCCGCCGTCCAATGTCTACTCCAGGCGGCATAGATTTTCTGGCACGCACGGAGGTGACGGCGAGGAAGAGGGGGCAACCTTGAGCGACGAGGCCATCCAAGAGCCGCTCGAGCAGCGTTACGGCCTGACCGAGATCACCGACCTCGGTCAGTACTCCACGGCGCTGACGCGGCTGCTGGAGCGTGGCCGGCGAGAGCGGTGCGTGGCGCTGTTGTCGGAGGCCGAAGCCTACGCGGCGGCCGAGCTGCTCGGGCAGTTCGCGCAGCTCGACCCCCACGCCACGCTGAACCAGCTCGCCGCCTCCCTGGCCAGCCGGCTCTACAGCTGCCTCGGCGCCTGACCCCCGGACACGACGCACGGCATCGACCGAGAGCATTCGAGGTCGGCGACGGCCGAGCCGGGTGGAGTGGCTCCCGAGGAAGACCCGGCTGCGGGAGACTCACGACGGTGGGCAACCGCCACAAGCTCCCAAGCTGCGCCGCCGCCGCGGCAACGGCCGGTCCATCCTTCTTCAGGATCGCGCCATGGTTGCTCAGGACCTTTGCGCTCACCTCGATGTGGCGGTTGCGGGCGGTGACGCTGTCGAGGCTGGCGCGCAGGGCAGGTCTGGTCTTCGGCGCGCAGGAGGGCCGCCGCCGGTCCAGCCCTCGGGCCGGCGGAGCCGATCAGCGGGTCCGGCGTTCCAGGTGGTGGTCGACCAGCCAGGCAGCGACGGCGTGCAGCTTCCGGTTGGCGTGCTGGGAGGCTTGGACCAGCATCGCGAACGCTCGGTGGGCGTCCACGCCGTGCCGTTCCATCAGAATCCCCTTGGTCATCCCGATCACGTCGCGGGCGTTGATCGCAGCCTGGAGGTGCTGCTCGGTCTGGGCGCCGACGAGCGCGACCGCGGCGTGGCTGGCGAACAGCAGCCCGTTGTCCTCTTCCTGGGCGCTGAACGCGTCCCGTTCGGACGAGTACAGGTTCAGCGCCCCCAGGGTGGTGTCGGTGACGAACAACCGGTAGGCGAGCATGGACCGCACACCGACCCCGACGGCGGCCGGCCCGAACCGCGGCCACCGCCGCTCGCTTTCCAGGTCGCCCGTGCGGTAGGTGTGGTGCTGGGAGATGGCCCCGAGGCAGGGGCCTTCCCAGAACTGGTGCTGCAGCTTGTCGACCGTGACGACGAGTTCGTCGGTGGGCGCCACCGTCGTGATCTTCCCGCCCTCCAGCAGGCTGACGCCCGCTGCGGCGCCACCGATGTGCCGGACCGCAGCACACGTGATGGCCTCCAGCGTGGACGCGACGTCCGGCTCGGCCTGCAAGGTGCGGGCCACTTCGCTGAGGATCGCGGCCAGACCACTTTCGGCAGCCTCGCCGCAACGTGTCGTTTCCATCACCTCGGATTACCCTCCGCGGCGATGGGGAAACCGCAAGTCGCGCCACCCGGTGCCGGCTTGAGGAGGATTCGCCTCCACGATCGCCGACGCCGCGTTTCAGGTCGCTCGGCTCACGGTTGGCTTCGGTTCTTGCCCTTGCCGTTGTTCTTGCCCTTGGCTTTGCCCGGAGCTTTGCTTCCCGCGCCGGCACCGCCGTCCGAGCCGGTAGTGACACGCTTCGGGGGCGTCGCGGCAGCCAAGCTCGGCGGCGATGACCCCGCTACCGGCGGTGATGCCACCAAGACATCCGAGGCCGGAGCCGCCGTGCCGCTGGCGGGTACAGAGGTCGCGGTGGCGGTCGGCTGGGCGGCAGGCGGCCAGGCCGGGGTGTCCGCCGGGACGTCCGGCCTGGCCAGCACCACAGCAAGCACGGACGCTGCAGCCGCGGTCATCAGTCCCCCGGCCGCAGCCAGTGCCCGCCGCTTCCGTGTCGAGACTGCACCCGAGGCAGGGGTGACCGCGACGGGAGACCGGCGCAGCAGCTGCGGTACCTGCTCGGCGCGGGGGCGGTCCCCGGGTTCGCGAGCGGTCATCCGGCCCAGCGCGTCCGCGAGCGAGCCGGGTGCACCGGCGGGAATCCGCGGCGCCCGGTGCAGCCGGGCCACCGCCGACTCGGCCAGGGTGCCAGGATACTCGCGCTCGCCGGTCAAGCATTCCAGCAGGACCAGGCCGAGTGTGTAGACGTCGGCCGGCGGCCCGGCCGGTTCGCCCACGATCTGCTCCGGCGCCAGGTACGCGGCGGTGCCGGTGACCAGGCCGGTGCCGGTGATGTGGGTGGAATCGAGCTCGTAGGCGATGCCGAAGTCGCCGATCAGGGGTCCGTCGCGGCCGAGCAGGACATTGGCCGGCTTGAGGTCGCGGTGCACGACGCGCCGGGCATGCACGTACGCGAGCGCCTCGGCCAGCTGGACCCCCAGATCGACCACCGCGTCGGCGGGGAGCGGTCCGGCGAGGAGCCGCTCGGCGAGGTTCTCGCCGTCGACCAGCTCCATCACCAGGTACGGACGGCGCGGTCGGTGCCGCTGTCGAACAGCGAGACCACCCGGGGATGGTCGATGCTGGCCTGGACCGCCTTCTCCCGGACTCGACGCAACTGCTCAACCGCCACGAGATGACGGTCGTACACCTTGATCGCGACGGCACGGCCGAGTTCCCGGTCCACACCGCGGTGGACGACAGCGGTGGCGCCACTTCCGATCAGCCGCCCGAGCTCATACCGCCCGGCGATCAGGTCCGGCAGCTCGTCCTCACCCTGGGAAACCGGTACGCCGTCCACGCCCACCGGAAACCGCGGCGACGTCGTGTCGTCGGCATCCGGTTCGTCGTCGGTCATCGGCAGGGCATCCCCTCCGGTTCGGTGGTCCGGCCGGATACCCGAGGGGGATGGATCGCCAAACACGAAGATCAACGCGAGCCACCCTTGCCCGGCTTGCCGGCGGCCGTGGGGCCGGCCAGTCGTCGGTGAGACGCACCCTGGTGTCCGCATTGCCTTGCCGCACCAGCGACTGACCTTGCCGCCACGATTGCTGCCGCGTCAGGGCGGGTAGTCGACTGTCGTGTGTTCGCGGCACGGATCGTCACCCGGGCGGCGGACGAGGCCACCCGCCTTGGCTGTGCATTGTCCGCGATCCAGGTCGTCCACTGGCCGGTGCTGGTGATCGGAGCGCCCGGGCAGGGCGCGCTGGCACGGGTCGTCCTCGGCTCGACGGCCGCCGAACTCCTGCGAACGGCCGGCGGTCGGCGTCCGGCCCGCCGAATCATCCGCCGGACGCGGGCCGGTAGTGGTCGGCGTCCACGGGTCGGACATCAGCTCCTCGGCCATCGACTTCGCCGACCGGCACGACCGCGAGCTGCCGGCCGTGCATTCCTGGACCGACCTGCCGATGCACGGCATGGAACCCGTCGGCGGCTGGGCCGATGACCCGCAGGACATCAGCCGGCGCGGCCAGGAAGTGCTCGCCGGATCCCTCGCCGGGCACGCCGAACACCGACGCCCTGCTGCTCAGCCGACCTCGCTGGCGACAGGGACGGCGCCGGCCGGCCGCTGCGGCTCTCCTGCACCGACGAGCTACTAGCCCTCGCGCCCACCACCACGGCCGCACTGGCCAGGCTGCGTAGCCGCTGACGCAGCACGCACTTCGGCCAGGTGGCCGCCGTGGGTGGTTTCATGGAGCGGTTCTTAGAGACCCGCGCACTGGGCCACCTCCGCCGTCACCACCAAGCTCGTCGCCCGACTCGAGGAGAAGGGCCTGATCACCCGCACTCGAGATCCTGAGGACGGGCGCAAACGGCTGCTGCGCGGGCCTCGAAGCCCACGTCCCGCAGCTGGACACCGACGTCGTCCAACGCCTGACCGCCACTCGGCGGATGGCTTACTCAGCGAACCAGCCTGAGCACCAAGGCGGCCCATCACCCGCGGCCTGGCAGGACGGGTCAGCCGCGGGTGTTCCAGACCAGGGGCGCTTTGCGGATCCATGCGTCGTCCTCGATCGCCTGGACGAGGAACTGGGCGAGGTCGGCGCGGCTGATCCGTGCGCCGGGCGCTTCGGTGCCGGCCTCGGCGGCCCGCACGGGGCCAACGGCGGGCTTGTCGGTCAGGGTGACGGCACGCGCCAGGGTCCAGTCGATGCCGGGCGAGGCGCGGATGACCTGGTCGACGCCGGTGTGGTCCTCGAAGCCCGCCTTGATGTTCGACAGCTTGATGAACGCCTTCACCAGCGGGTTGAGCCGGGCCCAGTCGTCGCCCGCACCCTGCGTGGACGCCAGCACGATGCGGCGGATGCCCTGCTCGCCCATGACGGTGAGCATGTGGCGGGCGGCGTCGGTCATGAACATCGGCGGGCTGACCGGCTTGGCCCACGGGTTGTCCGAGGCGCGGCCGTTGTTCAGCACGCTGATCACCCCGTCGGTGCCTTCGGCGGCCCGGCGGATGTCGTCGACGTTCGCGGGGGTGCCCCGGATCAGCTCGACGCCGGCCGGTGCCTGCACCTGGCCGGGGTCGCGGACGAGGGCGCGGACGCGGTGGCCGCGCTGGGCCGCGTATTCCAGCACGTGAGCGCCGGTGCGGCCGCTGCCGCCGAAGACCAGGAGGTTGCTCATGGTGATCAAAAGGCCTTTCCGGGAGTTCAGGGGTTGATCAGGCAGGCAGCCGACCGGTCGGAACCGAGCCCGGTCGGCGGGCCTCGTCGTGCGACTTGGTCATGAACGCCTCGCGCATCGGACGTAGCGGGGCCGGCACCGAAGTGGCTGTCGTCCCAGGCCTTGCGCAGCAGTTCAAGGCCGCGCCGTCGCGGACCTGCCGGCGGTAGCGGCGGTCGGTGAGGGCCTGGTGGGCCTACTCGCGGTCCAGGCCGAGCTCGTCGGAGAGAACCGGGAGGTCGTCCAGTGAGAAGACCGGCTCGCGTCCCAAGCCTCGCGGACGGAGAAGGTGCCGCCCTCGGGGAAGCTGCTGCCGAGCGGGAACGAGTGGTGGATCAATTCCACCTCGTCCGCGTGCTCGAACCGCTCGACGGCCTTGGCCACCCGGTGTTTCCCCAGGCCGCACCGGGGGCAGGTCACCTCGGACCAGGTGTCCACCTTCATCACGCACCTCCAATTCTTACAACTTGTGCGTAACGCCATGATGGACCAGCATGGAAGGCGATACAAAAGGCACACCGGTGTGCGTACCGGAGAGGAATGTGCGTCATGGAGACGGCCAGCGAAGCAGAGGTGACGGCACGAGCGGCGGCGATCGGCCCGTGCGCGGCCATCCCCGCCGAGCACATGGACTTCATCCGCCAGACCCTCGACCGCGTCGGCGACAAGTGGAGCCTGCTGGTCATCGCGGTTCTGAAGTCCGGACCGCTGCGCTACACCGACCTGCAACGGCAGGTCCCCGGCATTTCCCAGCGCATGCTCAGCCTCACCCTCCGCCAGCTCCGGCAGGACGGCCTGATCACCCGCACCGCCTACGCCGAAGTCCCTCCGCGCGTCGAGTACACCCTCGCCCCGCTGGGCCACGGCCTGCACGAGATCGTCACCTCGCTGATCGGCTGGGCCGCCGACCACCACGACGAGATCCGCGCCAATCGCGAGCGTGCCGCAACAGCCGGACCATGACCGCCACGCAAGCGGTCGCGGACGCGATGCCTTGCGAACGACTGGACTCCTGAACACCCTCATGACACAGCCCGGGCTCGCAAGCGACGATTTCAAGCGCGTGGAATCGCACGACGCCAGTCGTGGCCGTGTCGGGGTGGCGCGAGCTGCCATCTCCTCGGCGGCCGGCCGCATGCGGACCTGCTGTACGACCTTCTGTTCCCGTACGAGGCCCATCTGGTGCGGCTGAACCACGGCGGTTCCGGGCGCAGTGCCCTGATTTTGGCCATGGCGATGGGCCGGCCCGACGCGGCCGAGGCTCAACACCATGCCCGCCTGGCTCGTGACCCGGACCAGCTCGCCGCGTTGCGCGCCGACCCGGCCCGGCTCCCGGCGGCGATCGAGGAAATGGTGCGCTACGACGGTGCGATCGAGCTGGCCATCAGCCGGTTCACCACCGACGAGATCACTGTCGGCGACGTGACGATCCCCGGCGGCGGCGAGGTGGTGCTCCTCGCGATCGCGGCCGCCGACCGCGACCCCGCCCGCTTTCCCGCCCCCGATCGCTTCGACACCACCCGCGCCACGTCCGCGCACCTCGGCTTCGGCCACGGCATCCACTACTGCCTCGGCGCACCCTTGGCTCGTATGGAGGCCGCCGTAGCCCTGCGGACCCTGCTCGACCGCTGCGCCGACCTCACGCTGGCGGTTCACCCCGGCGACGGGCTGAGCCGACGCCGGACACCGCACTGGACGTGCTCGCCGTCCCCCGGCTGATCGACGATTTGCCGACCAGGACGTACTCGCGACCAACAGCCGCAAACTCGAGTACGAGGGGCGAAATCTCCATGCGTGGCGCGCGAATTCCCTGACCCGGCAACGCCTTCGGCGGCGATTGTCCATCGCGCCTCGGTCGGGCATTGTCACAAGTCGCGATAGAACTGCAATCCGTTGCCGTCGGCGTCGCGCACGTGGAATTCGCGGGTGCCCCAAGGCGTGTCGGACACCTCGGTTCGGTCGGGCAGGGGCCCGAACTCGTCCGACAAACCGTCGACATCGTCCACGGGGAAACGCACCGTGGGTCGATCCCCGGCGATCCCGGCGAAGTCATGCCACTGCAGCACGAGAACAGCGTCGTCGCGACGGAGGACAACGAACCGGGGAGCGTCCGGGGCATCGCGGAACCGCTCCACGAACCCGAGCCGTGCGTAGAAACCCGTCGCGGCTGCCACGTCTCGGACGTTCAGCACGGGTTCCACGCGCGCGATCTTCGGCGGCACGGCGTCATTCTGGCACAACCGGCCGGGTGCCGGACCGGCGCGCCGGCTTGGCCTGACGGCGGGGCTTCGGGGATGTCCGCGAACCTCAGCTCCGCCCGCAAAGCGCGTACCGCCCGGTCCAGGCGCACCAAAGACACGTGGGTCAGCGTGAACAGCTCGTCGACCACCCGGCCCGGCGCGGCTTTCGCCGCGAGCTGGCCAGCGCCTCCGTCGAAACGAGAGCTTGGGTGCTCAAGTGGCTGGCGGCGGCGGCCCGACGGACCAACCGCAGGTCGGAACGGAAACCGCCAGGTGATCCACTATGGACAGCGAGCGGCCCGGCCGGGTCGGCGGGTCAGCAGGGCGGTCCGGTGCACGGCACGAACCCTGCCGCAGTCGCCGCAGCGGGCGTGATGCGCAGGTAGCGGAGGAACGCGCCCACCGGTGAATCCGGCGCCGCCGGCCCGAAGGTGTACGTCGACAGCACGTCCCAGAACGGATATCCACCGCCCCGTACGGTCGCGATGTCCGGGGTGTTGCCCTCGATGGCGATCGGGCGTGCACCCGACTTCTCGATCGCCCCGACGTCCGCGTACCCGATCGCGCCCCGGATTGCCGCCACCCGGGCAAGCAGCTCCGCGCTCGAACCGGCCTCACACCTCAACGAGCCGCCCGGCTGGGTCCTGGTGACACAGTCGTTCGAAGTGGGCGCCGGTTCGGCCTTGCCGAGGACCTTGCTTTCGAACGTGCGGCGGGTGGCCGAAGATGCGTCCCGGCCGATCACGACGATCGGCAGGTCCGGACCGCCGACCTGGTTCCAGTTCGTCACCGCGCCGGCGTAGATCCACCGGATCTGGTCGCGCGTCAGGCCCGGCACGCCGGTCGCCGGGTTCACCACGGCTCCGAACAGGACGACGGAATACGGTGTGCGCACCAGCCGGGGGTCCGCCGAGGTTCCGGTGCCGACCGCGATCGTGTCGCCGGACTGCCCGTTGGCCAGCAACGTCGCCACCGAGTCCTGGCTGATGACGACGTCCACCGCGGCGCCGTCGCACACGCGCCGGTAGTCGGCGGCCGCCTGGCGGAGGACCGGTTCGGCCAGCGACGTGGTCAAGACCTTGACCCGGCCGGCGCAGGAGGTGTCGCGTCCGAGGGGCAGGGTCGTGGCGACGAGCCCGCCGAGGGCGAGGCACAGCACGACCGTCGCGGCGATCGCGGCCCGCGGCGGACGCCGCCGGTCCTCGACGACCCGGCCGCCGCGCACCCGGCCCGACACCTGGACGCCGCGCGCGTTGCCGGAAAGCAGCGCGAGCAGGTCGAAGCCTTCGTGCCGGCGCAGCCGGATCGGCGGTACCGCCAGCGTGTCGTCGCCGGCCTGCAGGCCGTCGGCCAAGGCTTCGCGAACCCCGCCCGGCGCCCGGGAGACTTCCACCCGCAGCGTGCGGCGGCCGGGGAAGGCGATCGTCAGGTCGTCCAGGTCGCTTTCGTCGAGATCGAAGGCGCCGATGTTGCGGACGCGCACGAGGGCGACCGTCGGGTCGGCGATCACCTCGCCGTCGCGGCTCAGCGGCTGTTTCAGCAGCACGTCGACGCCGGGTTTTGTGGTCAGCTCGCCGTCCATCAGCACGCGGTAGCCGATCCGGCGGCGCCGCACGACAAGGGTGTCGACCCCGAGGACCAGCGCGGACGCCGCGATCGCGAGCACGAGCGCGATCACCATCGGCATCCTCCCCTCGGCGGCTGGCGCAGCCTAACGCAGCCGGCGGCTAAAGTGCCTGGGGCACCGGGGAAGGGAGCACACCGGATGAGACCACGGAGACCGGCGGCCGGCCGGCTCGAAGGTGCCGCCCTGCTCCTCGCCGGGGCCGCCCTGCTCACCCTGCTCGGCCTCGCGCTCACCGGCGGCCTGCACGAGAACGACCTGCTCGGCCTCCTGCGCGAGTGGGGCCCGGTGACCGCACTGGTCGCCTTCGCGCTGGCCTGCCTGGTCGCGGGCCTGCGCGCGGCGACCCGGCGGGCCATCGACGTCCCGGCCCGGCCGCCGTTGCGGCCGATCCGCTGGTGGGCCGTGGCGGCGGCGTTCGCCGCCGTCGTCACCGCGACCTGGGCGGGCGTGAGCTGGCTGCTGGGCGTCGCGGCGCCGAACGACGGCCCGGCCCGGCTGGAAGCGATCAAGACCGGCCTGGCCATCGGCGCCGGGACCGGCGCGGCCATCGCGCTGTTGTTCACCGCGCGCCGCCAGTGGCTCAGCGAGCGGTCGCAGGCGCACACCGAGGTCGACACGACCGAGCGGCGCGTCTCCGAGATGTACGCGAAGGCCGCCGACCAGTTCAGCACCGACCAGGACGCCGTCGTCCGGCTCGCCGGGCTCTACGCGCTGGAACGGCTGGCCCAGGACTACGCCGCGCACCGCCCCGCCGTGGTCAACCTGATCTGCGCCTACCTCAGTTCGGCCGCGCCGGCCGCCGGACGCACGCTCGGCGTCCGCGCCGGGCGGGCGGAGACCAGGCCACCGAGCCCGCGCAAGGACAAGCAGGTCCGGCTCGCCGCGCAGGAGGTGCTGACCAACCACCTCCGGCCGGTCGCCGACACCCGTGAGCGCCCCACCGACCCGAGGTTCTGGCCGGACACCGACCTCGACCTCGCCGGGGCGGCCCTGACCGACTTCGACTTCCGGCGCTGCCGGGTCCGGTCGGCGCGGTTCACGGGAACCCGGTTCGAGGGGGACTCGACGTTCTTCCTCGCGCGGTTCGCCGAAGTGTCGTTCACCGGCGCGCGGTTCACGGGCGCCACGACGTTCGACTCGGCCCGCTTCGACGGCGCGGCCCGGTTCGAGGAAGTCCACTTCACCGGCGACGTCGTGTTCAGCGGGGCATCGTTCGCGCAGAAGGTCTCCTTCCAGCGCGCGCGGTTCCTGGGCGACGCCCGGTTCAACCGGGTGAGCTGGCCCTTCGCCACGTTCCGCGGCGCGTTCTTCGGCGGCCAGGCGGAGTTCATCGCCACGGACACCGGAACCGACCTCTCCGCCGCCGTGTCGGGCACGGCGCCGTGAAGACGCCCCAGCACACGACCAAGCAAATGCCGAGCCACCGACGCAGGCAGGCCGGCGGCGGCCCTCCCGATCGTGACGCGACCAGAAGTCAGCACCCTCTGGCGAACGGTGCCCTTGCAAGGGTCCCTGTTTGAAAAGCCCCACGCAACCAGTTGCCGAATACTAATCAACCAGATGCGATGTCACGCTTGTCCTTGACCAGTGAAACACGCATCCGCCGGACAGCGACATAGTCAGGGAGCTGTAAAGGCGGTACCCCCATGAAACCGAAGGACTATCCGGCACTCGCCCGCAAACTTACGTCCTACTGGGGCTCGTGGCCGGTCAGCCGCCCGATCGAAGTCGGAGACATCGGAATCGTCAACAGCGCCGGCGCCTTTGTGCGAGTGACGGATCTGGGCAAGATTCCCCAGCTCCCCAAGCCGGCGATCAGCAGCAGGCAAAGTGCGTTATACGACATGTCCTCGCAGCACGTCGACGTCCAATTCGGCGTCAAGGCCGCTGCCGGCGCCCAAGCCGCCGAGGCGCGGGCGAAGATCACGTTCAGCCACGCCGGCAGTGCCCTCATCATCCTCGACCGGCCCACGTACCGGCAGGTCCGTGACATCACGATGCTCAAGCGACAGATCCTCGCCTTGCTGGACGACGGCTGGGAGCAGGACTGGATCGTCGTGGTGGAGACGGTCTCCGCCGACGGGGTGACCGTACTGGTATCCGGTGAACGGAATGCGGCGATCGAGTTCGGCGTCAGCGCCCAACCGGGCGGCCTCCTACTCGGCGACCTGGCCAAGGCCGGCATCGACCTTGCCGTGCGCCACCGCAAGCGGATCGGGATGGCGGCCTTCGGCGAGAAAGGCACACCTCTCTACCGGACATTACGGGTCAGGAAGACGTTCTTGGGCAGGACGCAGGCGGAACTGTCCGGCGGGACAGCGGTGCCGAACGAGGCGTTCGAGGACGTCCCGCTGCCGGACATGGACACCTGAAATGTGCGACTTCGTCCCGGGCGAGATCATGGTCGGCTATCCCGTCGACGGCCCAGGCAGGATGATCTTCGAAGAGATCCTCGAGTCGGCGCGGGTCGGCCGTTCGTTGCTTGAACGGGATGAAATCATCATGCCGATGGGAGACGAGCTACCGATGGCGTTCCGCCGGGTGGCAACGCTTCCCGGCGGCGAACAGGCAGCAGTAGACGACATCAACCGTCTCACCTTCGAGGCGACAGTTCGTCTTGCTCAGCGCTACCATCCGAAGTCCCTGCTCGACCCGCGGCAGCGTGTGTTCGCTCAGCCGATGCACTTCCTCCGCCCCTGCCACGGCAACGCCGGCTTCGGCTCGGCACAGCCGTTCCGGCTGACTCCGACGCATTTCCACTACCTCTACCAAATCGGCCACCCGAATCCGCGAGCAAGCGAGGTGCGCCCCACGGTGGCGATCATCGACGGGGGCCTCGACGTCCGGCTCTGCCCGGAAGACCCTTTCCACGGCTCGGTGCCCCCAGCGGTGAATCTGGCCGATTCGTCCGACACCAGCCTCGGACAGCCCGACGCCGCCACCACCCACGGCACTCTGGTGGCCAAGCTGATCAACGAGGTCTGCCCCGAAGCCACGCTGCTTCCCCTGCGCATCATCGGCGGCGACGGCGTCGACAACAACGCGGTCGCCACCGAATGGGCTTTGTTCAGAGCAGTCAAGGAGGCCATCGAAGCCGGCGCCGACATCATCAACCTCAGCATGCGGTTCGGGATCAACACGACCAAGTGCCCGACCTGCGGTGACCTACCCCGCGAGGTGCGCACGCCCGGTTTCGAACTGGTGGTCCAGCACGCAGCCGGCTCACCGGGTCGAATCGTCGTGGTCGCCGCCGCCGGCAACCAGGGGATCGGGCAACTGGCTTTCCCGTCCCGGTTCGCCTCGACCGTCGCCGTCAGCGCCGTCAACAGCTCCCTGCAGCACAGCTACGTCACCAATTTCGATCACACCGGCCGCCATCCACTCCTTTTCGCAGCACCAGGCGGCGACCGTGGCGGGGACGCTGACGAGGCGGTCGCCGAGTCGGACGACTGGCGCTACCACGGCACCTCGTTCGCCGCCGCCTACGCGACCGGCACGCTGGCCACCATCATGTCGCTCCACAACGTGCCCGCCGGACAAGCCGTCGAGATCCTGAACCAAACGTCACGCACCGCGTTCGCCGGGTTCGATCCGGAGTACCACGGCCGAGGCGTCATTCGGATCGTCTGAACGAACGTCGCTGTGACCCCGAGTCAGAGAATGCCCCTACCCAGTAGCGTCTTCCAGGGAGCGGACCTCCTGAGCGACCCGCCAAGGCGATCCGAACGTCGGCCGAAGAGGCCAGGTGCTCGCCGGTTCGGCGCACGATCAGCCGTTCGACCGGGGCGGCAGGGTGATCACGCTCTCGGGGCGCTCCGGCCGCACGTAAGACGGCTGCCCGGTGAGGATGCGCAGCAGATCCTCGGCGCCGTCGGTGGTGAAGTCGTCGACCTTGAAGTGGTCGACCGTGTGCGGTTGCAGGAAAGCCGGAATCTCGTCCGGGCTCCGGCCGGGCAGGACCACCCTGAGGATCCGCTGGGTGCTGCGGGTCCGTTCGGTGTGGACGAGCTCGCGCAGCACCGACATCTCCGACTGGAGCCCCCGGTTTCGGGTGTCGTCCACGTCGCCGTCACCGACGGCTTTACACGCCGGGGAAGCGACGACGAGGACGTAGTCGGCCGCCTTGAGCTGGCGCAGCGCCCACACGTACCAGTCCCGCGCGATTTCGAGGTCCCAGCGGTCCATGTGCACGTCCAAGCCACAGGACACGAGGAACTCGGCGAGGGCGACGACCTTGGCGATGTGCCCGCTGTCCTCGTGGGCGTAGGAGACGAACACGCGCGGAGGATCACCCGGCTCGATCGACCGTGCCCGCACCGGTGGGGCCGCGGCGATCTCCGGAGCACCGGCTCCGAGATCGAGCCGGAACGTCCGGGGAACGGTCGCCGGCGCGCCGCCCATGGTGTCCGCGGGCGCGAGGTCGTAGCGGGCCGATGCGGTGACCTCGACCTCGGTGGCCGCCGCCGCGGTGAGGACGGTGATCCACGTCGAGTACGAGCCCGGCTCCGGATCGGCGAAGTGCCAGCGGATCTCCCCGCGTCCTCGTCCGAAGACCCGGACGGGTGAGAGAAGCCCGGGAAGGTGCACGTCGTGGCCGCCCGGCCGCGACGCCGCGACGAAGGAAAGGTGCCGGTCCACAGCGTAGGTCGAGTCCGGCGTGGCGACGCCGGAGGTGCGCGGTATCGCGTCGACCACGGTCGTGGGGTTCGCGCCGCTGCCTCCGAAGGCGAAGCCGACTTCGAGCCATGGCGGTACGGGAACGTCCGGGGCCAGCCACAGGTCGAAGTTGATCTGCACCAGGTGGGCCGAACGGCCCGGGAACCCGGTGGGAGCAGGGACGATCCGGTGTACCTGCCACCCACCGAGCCGGACGGCACCGACCTCGATGGCGGCCGGGGCGTGGGAGAGGTGCCGGGGAGAGCCACTGACGAGCAGCAGCCCGACCGGATCCGGGGGTTCTGCGCGCACGCCGCGCCTCCTCTCGTGATGCAAGGATAACGAGCCCGTGGTGCCGGCGATCGGAGGACGAGGTGGACGACCCCGGAATGGACGCCATGCTCACCGAGCTCGACCGCCGGGTGGTGGCCTACGGGCAAGAACAGGACGCTGCCCTCGTCCTCGACGACACGGCCGCGGACCTGCTCGCGCGCGTCTGGGAGCAGGTCGATACGGGCGATCTGACCACCGCTGCCGCGTTCGTGCTGGCCCGTTTCCACTGGTGTCGCTTCCTCGCCCTGCCCGAGGGCGCCGACCTGTCGGACCGGGCGTATGCGCTCGAGCTGTTCACCTCCCTGCTGGAGGTCGATCCCGAACTGGTCCCCGGACAGCTACGAGAACAGCTGGAGAAGCCGGGCCACATTCCCGGTTCCGCCTACAACGGCAGCGGGGCGGAGTTCTACGAAATGTACGAGGCGAACGGTGATCCCGAACTGCTCGACCTCGCGCTGGCCATGTTGGGCATGGCCGTCGCGTCGGCGCCCCCGGACGCACCGGGAGCAGGCCTGTTCCTCTCGAACTCCGCGGGAGCGCACCTGGCTCGCTTCGGGATCGCCGGGGACCCCGCGGATCTGGACGCCGCAATCGGCTTCGGCCGGCGGGCGGCCGCACACCCCGCCGGTTCTCCCGAGGCGTCTGCCGCGACGGCCAACAACCTCGCCGCCGCCCTGCGCACCCGGTTCGAGCGCCTCGGCGACCGTGCTGACCTCGACGCGGCGGTGCGTGCGGCCCGCAGCGCGGTCGAAGCGCTACCACCGGATCATCCGGACGTCCACTCGTACCTGACCGGGGTGGCGCTGGCGGTGCAGACCCGTTTCCAGCACACGAACGACCGCGCCGACATCGACGAGGCCGTCACGCTGGCCGAGCGGTGCGTGGCCGCTTCCGCGCCCGGCGACCCCGAACGTCCCTCACACCTCAGCACACTCGCCAACTGCTGCTTCATCCGCTATGAACGCCTCCGCGATCCCGCCGACCTGGACACCGCGGTCGAGGCCAACACAGCCGCCGTTCGCGGTACGCCGACGAGCCGGCCGGCCCGGCTCGGCTACCTGAGCAACCTCGGTACCGCGCTGCGCGAGCGCTCCTTGCTGACGGGCTCGCTCGACGACCTCACGGCGGGCGTCGACGCAGCCCGCGAGGCCGTGGAAACCGCTCCGCCCGGATACAGCGATCGCCCGGCCCTGCTGACGAACCTGGGGGCGCTGCTGCGCACCCGCGCCACGCGAACGGGGAGCATCGAGGACTTCGACGCCGCGGTCGCGACCTCCGGGGAAGCGATGCGAGCGGCGACGGGCGGTCCGCAACGGGTTTCCCTGCTGCTCAACCACGCGATCGCGCTGACCAGCCGGTTCGAGCGAGCGGGAAACCCGGCCGACCTGGATGCCGCCATCGCCGCGGGCGAGGAGGCGCACGCGACCGGAGCCGAGGACCACCACGACCGGGCGACCTGGGAGTCCGACCTCGCGACGGCCCTGGTGACGCGCTACGTCAACCGCGGTGATCGCCGCGACCTCGACGACGCGGTGGAGCGCGCCCGCCGCGCGGTCCGCGAGGATCACCCCGACCGAGGACGGCTGCTGTCGAACCTGGCCTACACGTTGCGCATCCGCGCCGCCGCCACCGAAGACCTGGCCGACTTCGACGAGGCCGTCTCCGCGGGCGAGGCAGCGGTGGCGTCACTGCCGGACGGGCGGCCGGGCCGGTCGGGCTACCTGGTGAATCTCGCGTCCGCGCTGGCTGCTCGCGCCGAGCGCACCGGCAGCACCCAGGACCTCGACGACGCGGTGGCCCGCTCTCGCGAGGCTCTCACCCAGCTCCCCGAAGACCACGCCGACCATCCCGGTCTGCTCAACAACCTGGGACTGGTCCTGAGCAGGCGCTTCGACCGCGCCGGCAGGCTGGCCGACGTCGACGAGGCGGTGGCCCTGGCCCGGCGGGCGGTCGCCGACGTGCCCGTCGAGCACCAGGACCGTCCCGCCTACCTCACCAACCTCGGCACGTCGCTGCGTGCACGGCACCGCCGCACGCACGACGCCGAAGACCTCGACGACGCGGTGGAGATCTCGCGAGAAGCCGTCGAGGCGATTCCGCCGGGGCACACCGCGCGCGGCGGGTACCTGAGCAACCTCGGCAACACGCTGCGCAGCCGGTTCGAGATCGCCGGGGATCCCGACGACCTCACGGCAGCGCTGGACGCCGCCGAGCGTGCGGTGGCCAACGCGGCGTCGGACGTCGAACGCGCGCAGTTCCTGTCGAACTTCTCCGCGGTGCTGATGAGTGCCTTCGAGCACGATCCCGTTCCTGAACGGCTCGAAGCGGCGATCTCTGCCGCCGACGAGAGCGTCGGGGCCACGCCGCCCGACCACGCCGATCTCGGCCGGCACCTCGCGAACCTGGGCAACGCCCTCGTCGCCCGGGCCGGCCCGGGCGATCTGGTCCGCGCCGTGGCAGTGACCGGTCAGGCGGTCCGCCTGACCCCGGCCGCGGACGCCGACCACGCGGGCTACCTGCTCGTCGCAGGCCACGCCCGCCGCGCGGCCGATCCGTCCGCGGGCGTACCGGACGAGTGGCGGCAGGCGGCCCGCAGCGAGACCGGACCGGCCGAGGTGCGCTTGGCGGCGGCCTGGGCGTGGGGAGACGCCGCGGCGGCGGACGAGAACGAGTCCGACGCGGCCGACGGCTTCGCGACCGCGGTGTCGTTGCTGCCGGCACTGGCCTGGCGCGGCCTGGACACCTCGGCGCGTGAGGGACAGCTGTGGCGCTGGGCCGGTCTGGCGAGCGAGGCCTGTGCGTGGGCACTGCGCGCCCGCGACCCGCGCCGAGCGGTCGAACTGCTCGAACAAGGCAGATCGATCACCTGGAGCCAGATCACCCAGACCCGGGCGGACCTGACCGCCGCCCGGGAGCTGGCACCGGAGCTCGTGGACCGGCTCGGTGAGCTCCGTTCCGCGCTCGACACCCGCCCCCACCCCGGCTCGGACACCTGGACATCGCTCGATCGTGAACTGGCCGCCTCGGCACGGCGTCGCCTCGCCGAGGAGTGGGACCACGTGCTCGAGCGGATCCGCGCGATCGACGGCCTGCAGAACTTCCTGACCGCCACGCCGTACGACGAGCTCGCCGCGGAGGCCACGGCCGGGCCGGTGGTGATGATCAACCTCACCGGCCACCGGTCCGCCGCGATCGTGGTCACCGATACCGAGCCGATCGTGGTGGAACTCGGTGACGACGCGCTCGCCCGGTCGGTCGATGCGGTGAACCAGGTGCTGCGCACCCGGCAGGCCGCCGCCGAGAACCCGGCCTTCACCACGACCCGTGCCGCGCACCGGGCTCTGGCGGACGCGCTGAAGTGGCTGCACCAGGACGTCGTCGGCCCGATCCTGGACGCGATCGAGCCCGAGGTTTCCGGCGGGAAGCTACCGCGAGTGTGGTGGTGTCCCACCGGGCCGCTGACGATGTTGCCCCTGCACGCCGCGGGCGACGCGCTCGACCGGGTCGTCTCGTCCTACCTGCCGACCATCGAGACGATGCGCCGAAGCCGGGCGACCACGAGTTCCGGCGCAGCCACGGCGCTGGTGGTGACCCAGCCCGAAGCGAATGGTGGTTTGCCCGAACTCCCCCAGGCCGGTGCGGAGGCCCGCCGGGTGCGTCACCACCTTCCGGACGGTGTGGACCTGGCCGGGCCCGCCGCGACCGCCGACGCGGTCCTCGCCGCGCTCGCCGACCACAGCTGGGCGCACCTGGTCTGCCACGGCAGCCAGCACCCCACCGACCCCACGACCAGCGCCCTGTACATGCACGACCGGCCGCTGACGGTGGCGGAGATCGCCGCCCGTTCCTTCCCCGGCGCCCACCTCGCCTACCTCTCGGCCTGCGAGACCTCGACCGGTGGAACCAGGCTGCTGGACGAAGCGCTGCACCTGTCGGGCGCGTTCCAGGTGGCGGGCTACCGGCACGTGATCGCGACACTGTGGACAGTCGCGGACGACCGCGCCACCGAGGTCGCCGACGGCGTGTATGCAGCCTTGCTGGACAACGGAGTTCCGGATGCGGACGAGGCGGCCAGGGCCTTGCACCACGCCGTCCGCAGACTTCGCGCACTCGTCCCCGAAGCACCGATGTTGTGGGCACCCTTCATCCACAGCGGCCCCTAACAGCAGCGCTCACCGTGACCGGAGAGCAGAGGCGCTCAGCGTACGCGCGGTCGTCGCGCACAGGCAGGTTGCCGCTCGGCGCACCGGGGCGGATGACCGAGGCCAGCTTGGCCGCCGCGGTCTCGACCACGCTTCCTGCTCCCTCACCCTCGGCGCCGCGTATCACCCACCGTTCGCCGCTCCCACCGTGGCCGCGTCCCGTTGCTCGACCGCTTGCGAACTCGGTCGTCTGCCCCGGAGACCGGGACATCTGATTAAAATTTTCGTAAAAGTGTTACGCGATGGCGTCTCAGGTGGTTCCCTGAGTTAGGAAGTATTCCTAACGAAGCCCGGTGTCCCAGCGATCGATGGAAGGCCCCAGCCATGACATCCCGTACGCGCTTCACTGTCGCAGCCGCTGCGGCTCTGGCGCTCGTCACGCCATTCGCTCTCAAGTCCGCCGACGCCGCCACGATGAACACCGATGCCCAGGCCGCCCCGTCGGCCGACAAGACGTACACGGCCGCCCAGGTGCTGGCCGGCGTCAAGAAGAACAGCACGACCGCGCACCAGGTCAACTCCAAGCCGCACATCAACACCATGACGCGGGCCAAGAACGTCAACGTCTTCCAGGTGGCGACGGGCGTCTACGCCTACAGTTCCAGTCTGGCCGTCGACGACGACGGCAGCGACCCCGACCCCGATCCCGACCACCAGGGCCAGACGACCTTCCAGGACAGCAACGGCAAGCAGCTGGCCGCGCACCACGTGCCGTTCTACGTGCTGGGTGACGACTGCTACGACCGCAAGTCCCCCTGCCCGCACTTCTTCTACAAGGAACACAACATCAAGGGCCGTCAGTTCGCCCTGATGTTCTACAAGAGCAAGTGCATCGGCGCGATCTTCGGCGACACGCAGACCGGGAACGACCAGACCACTTCGGACAACGACTCCCGCGAACTCGGTGAGGCGTCGGTGAAGTCGGCCTCGCTGCTCGGCATCCCCAGCAGCGGCACCACCGGCGGCGTCGACAACGGCGTGACCGTGGTGATCTTCTCGGGCTCGTCCTGGGTCGTGAACGGCACGAACTCGAACCTGAACGCCAATGCCCAGGCCCTGGTCCAAAAGGCACTGGACAGCCTCGGCGCCAGCATGGGTATCTAGTCCCGGCAAGGCATCCACGCGACAGGGCCGCCGGGCGGTGTCACCATCCGGCGACCCTGTCGCGGTCGAGTCAGCTCACCGTGGCCGTCAGTTCCACCGCTTAGAAGGCGACTTCCAACGTCGTCGTCGACATCGTGAAGCTCGCTCGGCCGCCCGGACGCGAAGTCGAACCCCGCGCGAGGTCCGCCACCTCATAGCCGAAACCGCCTGTTCTTCCCGCGACCGCTGCTTCCGCAGAGCCGGAGAAGACTCGTCCGCGCTGGACACCTCCGGCGGCGCCTGCCGGTTCCGCGTGTGCCGGGTGGACGTGGACGCGGACCTGCTTGTCTTCGCCGAACTGCGCCGACTGTGTCACCGAGTGCGCAGGCTCGTGACGGCTGGTGAACACGACTCACTGCTGCATCAGGACGGAGAATCCCAGGCGGGTGAGGTGGTGATGAACGGCTTGGCCGAGGCGGTGGCTGGTGACCAGGCCAGCGTTGCGCAGGGCGGTGGTGTGTTCGGAGGCGGACGAGACGCTGATGCCGACGTGACCGGCGAGGCCGCTGGTGGTGGCCGGTTGAGCGAGGGCGCGAAGCACGGCCGCGCGGGTTGCGCCGATCAGGCCTGCTAGCGCATCACCTCTTCCCGGGACCGATCCAGCGTCGCGGTCGTTGATCCGGGCGGGGTAGATGAGCACGTGCTGCGACGGGTCTTGTGGGTCCCAGGTGATGCGGGGATGACCGGTCCAGAACACGGAAGGCATCAGGATCAGTCCGTGGCCGTGAAGGTGCACATCGCGGTCCCACGGGTAGCGTGCGATGAGTGTCGAGCCCGTCATACGGAGGTCGGGGCTGAGCGTGTCGACCATGGCGGCGAGACCGTGCGTCCCGACGATGTTCACGCGGTGGGTGATGTCGTCGTGGAACCGGCCGGTCACCGTGGGCCACAACGGAGCGAGGCACGTGGCGTGGAAGGCGCGCAGTGCGTCGTCGAGGGCATCCAGTACGCCGCCGTCGCCGTCGGCGTAGCGGCGAAGCCAGGTGGGGATGTCGATGACGCCCAACTGCGCGATGCGCGTCAGATTCTCGCCGTGCACCGACGTGGCGGTGTCGCGGACGAGCTGAAACGCCTGTTCCGCATCGGTGGTCAGGACGTCGAGGTAGAGCGCATGGTGCTGGGCCGGCACGAGCTGCACGAGCGGCCGCCCGCCTGAGGCGAGAGCCGAGCGTGCTCGCGGTCGCCAGTCACGGAGACCGCGGCCGAGCGGGCGCGGTCGGCGCCGGAGTTCGAGCAAGATCATCGCCGTTTCGAGGATCGGCGCCGGTCCGCTGGCGAAGCGGACGCGCTTGAGGTCCTCGGCGTTCAGATGCACTCGTAGCACGACTGCCCCCCAAGCCCGACGATGCACTCCGGAGTGTAGTCGAAAGAGCCTCGAGGCATGCGGCCTTCGGCTGAGGTGGTCCATGTCAAGACTGTTCGGCCAGGTCCGAAATGCTCGCACCCGCGTGGATCCGTCGGGCATGGTGATACTCGGACGCGAGCCCATCAGCCTTCGAGTTCTTCGGCTATCGATCCGCCCGCATTGTCGGAACCAGCCGCAAACCTCATCACTGATATCCATCTTCACAGTCCCGGGAGGACTCTCATGAAAAAGATTGTTCGGGCGGCCGCCGCCATCGCCGGAGTCGCCGCCTTGTCCGCCCTCGTTCCGACCGCCGCACACGCCGACACGCTGCGGGGGTCCGCAGAGTCGAGAGGCTGCCTGGCTTTCCTCGGCAGTACCTACTCCGGCGGCCACGACTGGGTGCGCTATACCTCCGCGAACCCGACGAGCCACCAGTGTCACGTCAATATGCGCACGTACCTGTCGAACGGGCAGTTTCACGACCACGACGACGCCTACCTCGACCCTTATGCCAGCTACAACTCCGGCTGGTACCTGGATTCCGGAGTGCGGACCGCGGTCTGCGTGGATCAGCCGGAGGCCGGCGACACTCGGTTCTGTTCCGTCGCCTACTAGTACTCCAGCCGCACTTCGTCAGGTGGGCAGCCGTCGTCGATAGCGGCTTGTCCTTGCGCGGTGTCGGTGACGTCGGTGCCAGCGCCACCCCTGTTGTTGTTCGCGGTCGACACAGAGGCCGCAGCATCACCTGGACGGGACGACTTCGGCGTCGCGTCGCCCCGTCGAATGTGTGCGTCGGATGCCGCAGGCGATCCGGATCCGATGTGGACCGCCGACCGCATGGTCGCCGAGTGGCCGGAAGCGTCCACCGTGCCTGCCAGCAGCTGAAGTCGTTCGTCGTCCACGCTGCCCGGCTCGGCGGTGTGGACGATGAGCACGGGCCCGGGCGCGCCCGGCATCGGGTAGGCGTCCCAGTCCAGATTCAGCTCTCCGACCAGCGGGTGCTCGACGCGCATCCGGCCGCGTGTCGTGTCCTCGACGTCGTGGCGGGCCCACAGCGCCGCGAACTCCGCGCTGCGCACCGTCAGCTCATCCACCAGCTCCACCGCCCGTGGGTGCCCCGGCTCGGTGGCGACCTGCGTCCGCAGCATGGCGGTCAGCTCGGCGACCGTGCCCGACCGTTCCGGGCAGGCACGGTCGGCCTCGGGGTGCAGCAACATCGCCAGCAGGTTCCGCTCGGCCCGCGGCAGCTCGGTGAACGCGCCCAGCAGCGCACCGGCCAGCGGGTTCCAGGCCAGTACGTCCAGAAAGCGCCCGACGACCAGCGCGGGCGAGGTCGTCGAGGCCAGCAGCCGCAGCGTGGTTTCCGGTACTTCCTCCGGCGGGTACGCGCGTGCGGGGCGGGCCGGGGTGCGGGCGGCCGCGGCGAGGCCGTGCAAGTGCCGGGTCTCCTCGGCGGAGAAGTTCAGCGCGCCGGCGATCGCGTTGAGGACCTGGCCGGAAGGCCGCACGTCGCGGCCCTGCTCCATGCGCTGGTAGTAGTCCGAGCTCACCCCGGCCAGCAGGGCCAGCTCCTCGCGGCGCAGCCCGGCGACACGCCGCCGCGGACCCGGCTCCAAGCCGACGTCCTGCGGCCGCACCCGGGTTCGCCGGATCCGCAGGAACTCGGCCAGCGCGCGGCGAGGGTCATCGGTCACCGGGCCAGTATGCCCGGGACGCGCGGGGCGAAGGTGGGTCCCGCAGACCCAGGACAACGCGAACGACCGAGTTCCCGCGGGCAGGCCCCAGGATCGGTGGCACACCAACCGATCGCGGAAGGAAACAGCACATGAAGGCCGCACAGATCACCAGCTTCGGAGCACCGGACGTCCTGCGCGTCACCGAAACCGAGCGTCCTGCGCCCGGTGCCGGCGAGGTGCTGGTGGCGGTCGAGGCGTCCAGCGTCAACGGACATGACACGATCGTCCGCGCCGGCGGGGTGAAGCTGGTGTCGGGACGGAAGTTTCCGATCGGGGTCGGCCTGGACTTCGCCGGTGTCGTCGTCACGACCGGTTCCGGCCTCGAGGGCTACCAGGCCGGGGACCGGGTGTGGGGCATGGTGCACCCCCGGAAACGGCACACTGTCGCCGGGGCAGCCGAGTACGTCGTGGTTCCCGCCGACCGCATCAGTCTCGCACCGGTGGGTGTCTCGGCGGTCGAGGCGGCATCCCTGGTCGTCGCGGGCAGCACCGCGCTGATCGCGCTGCGCGACAGTGTCCGGCTGACCGAGGGCGAGCGGGTCCTGGTCCGGGGCGCAGCCGGTGGCGTGGGCACCGCCGCGGTGCAGCTGGCCCACGCGATGGGTGGCCACGTCACCGCGCTGGCCCGCGACCGCCACGCCGAAGTCCTGCGTGACCTGGGAGCCGACGAGGTCCTCGACTACGGCACCACCACCTCGGAGGAGATCGGACCGTTCGACGTCATCGTCGACACGGTCGGCTCCGAGCTGCACTGCTACCGCAGCAGGCTGGCCAAGGGCGGCCGGATGGTCACCGTCGGGCTCTCGGCTCCCGCCCTGGCCGCGATCGCGGCGTCGAGCATCCACGGCTCCCGGCGCATCCGCACGTTCAGCGCCAATCCCGGTTCGGCTGTGCTGGACGAGCTGGCCGACCACGTCACCGCCGGCGCCCTTCGCCCGGTGGTACACCGCGTGTACCCGCTGACCGACATCGTCACCGCGCACGAGTCCTTCGAACGCGGCGGGGTGCTGGGCAAACACGTGCTCGCCGTCTCCGGCTGAGCGACGGGTGGCCGATCCGGGCGACCAAGTGGCCGAGGCCACATGCCACCTGTCTCGATGTGTACGGTACCGTTTCGTTCACATCGACCGGAGGGAGGGGCCCATGGACGCCGAGCGGCCTGCACCGTCGTCTCGAGGAGCCGGGCGAGAGGACGCCATTCTGGCGGCGGCGGCGGAGCTGGTCACCGAGATCGGCTACGAGCGCGTGACCGTCGATGCGATCGCGGCCCGCGCCAAGTCGTCGAAGGCCACGATGTACCGGCGCTGGGCGGGCAAGGCCGAACTGGTCGCCGAGGCGTTGCGGCGGTCGGCCGAGGGCGCCGGCACGGCGCCGCCGGACACCGGAACGGTGCGTGGCGATCTCCTCGACGCCGTGGCCGGCATCACCCGGGCCGTGACCGGTGCGGGCGGGCCGGCGCTGCTGGGACTGGTCGAGGGCATCCGCTCCGACCCGGCCCTGCGCGAGTTCATCGCCGACCAGATCGGCCGACGCGGCCGCATCGACGCCGAGATGATCTCCGCCCGTGCGCGCGCCCGCGGCGAGGCTGCCGCGACCGAACGGGTCGTCCTGGCGTTGGACGTGGCCATCGCCAGGGTCCTCCTGCTCACCCTGCTGCGCGGCGCGCCGCTCGACGAGGCCGCGCAGCAGGACCTCGTCGACGAGGTCCTTCTCCCGCTCCTCGCCCCACGCACCAATCCCCACGCCGGCATCTGAAAGAGAATCGTCATGCACAGCACCCTCACCACCGACATCGAGCAGTTCCCGATCCACGTCCCGCAGGGCGACCTCGACGACCTGCGCACCCGGCTCGCCCTCACCCGGTGGCCGGGCATCGAGACCGTCACCGACACCAGCCAGGGCCCCACCACCGGGGCGATCCGGGCGCTGACCGGTTACTGGGCCGAGACCTACGACTGGCGCCGAGCCGAGGCCCTGCTCAACGGCATGGGCTCCTCCCGCACCACCATCGACGGCCTGGACATCCACTTCCTGCACGTGCGTTCACCCGAGTCCGACGCGCTGCCGCTGCTGATGACCCACGGCTGGCCCAGCTCCGTGCTCGACTTCGCCAAGACGGTCGGGCCGCTCACCGACCCCGCCGCTCACGGCGGCGACCCACGGCAGGCGTTCGACCTGGTGATCCCGTCCCTGCCGGGCTTCGGGTTCTCCGCCCAGCCCGACACCACCGGCTGGGGCTTCCCCCGGATCGCCGAGGCCTGGATCGCCCTGATGGACCGGCTCGGCTACGACCGCTGGGGCGCGCACGGCGGTGACCTGGGCACCGCGGTGACCAACACCATCGCCGCGAAGGGCATCCCGCAGCTGGCCGGTATTCACCTCAGCATGGGCATGTTCGGCCCCGATCCCGACGAGATCGCCGACGCGACCCCCGAGGAGCAGGCCATGCTCGCGAGTGCCGGCCACTTCTGGGACAAGCTCTCGGGCTACGCCAAGGAACAGGGCACCCGCCCGCAGACCATCGGCTACTCCCTCGCCGACTCACCCGTCGGTCTCGCCGCCTGGATCTACGCGATGTTCCAGGACACCTGCGCCACCCCCGGTGACGCACCGGCGTCCTTCACCTACGACGAGCTGCTCGACGCGATCATGATGTACTGGCTGCCCAACGCCGGCGCGTCATCCGCACGGATCTACTGGGACATGCTCAACGGCGGCGCACCCGCGCCGGTCACGGCCGCCTCGCCGATCGCCGTGCCGACCGGGTTCATCCAGCTCGCCGGCGAACATGTCCGCAAGTCCCGGCGCTGGATCGAGCGCCGCTACACCGACCTCGTCCACTTCGCCGAGGGCCCCGGCGGTCACTTCGCCGCGCTCGAGAACCCCGAGGCCCTCATCGACAGTATCCGCGCTACCTTCGCGACCCTGCGCTGAGCCCTATCGCCCTGATCCCCAGGAGACCTCCCGGGTCGGGCACCCCTACCGTTCTACTCCGTCCTGGAAGCCGGATCTCCAGCCAGGCGAAGATGAACGGGTTCCTCACGCGACGCGGGCCCGGACTGGTGCCAATCGCCGTTCGAACCAGAGATGGGCTAGTACGACCAAGGCCATGCAGACCACCAGAGTCCGGCCGCCGGCGTCGGTGGCGAGCAAGGCGAGCAGTAGGGGGACCGCGATGCCGGTGATGATTCGTGAAGTCGTCCTCTGCAGATCCGAACTGTGGCTGGCCACACCGGTGACCACGCCGAGGGCGAAGTAGGCCGCGATCGCTCCGCACAGCAACCAGCGTCCTTGATCGGACAGCGGATCGGAGCCGTGCTTGACCGCCGATGACAGTGACACCGCCACGGTGGCGACGACTCCGGTGACCAGGCAGTGCAGGCCAAGGGCGGCGCGCGCGGGGATACGGCCGGCGCGCAGGTGCGGCAATCCGGCGTATCCGAACACGACGGACAAGCCGAACATGCCGGCCAGCAACACGAACGACGCCATTCCGGTGGCCAGCAGGCCGACGTCGTAGTGCGCATCGGCCGCGGCGCCGATGACCTGCACCACCGATTCACCGAGCACGATGATCACGAAGAGTCCGAGCCGCTCGGAAAAGTGCGCCGGATCGACGGACACCCCGTGAACGACCGGCACGTCCGAGCCGGGTCGAAGGTCGGTGAACCTCGACTGGATCCGCTTGAGGATCCTGTCGCCGGACACGGCCAGGATCAACAGCAGGTCGAGGCCGATCCCCACCGCCCAGAGCAGGAGCCTCCCCTGCCCCTCGACCCAGATCGACACGATCCAGGGCAACAGTCCTGCCGAGGCCTGCACCACCGGGAAGTCCAGGAGTACTTCGCCCTTGCTCCACGACTTCGACCCGTAGATGCGTGTGGCGATGTACGCGATCGCGAACACGGTGAGCGGGCGGACGTCGCCGTCGTGTCCGAGCACCGAGTGCGCCACGCCCGGCACGGACGCGACCATCACCCCGAGGCCGAACATTCCGATCAGCAGCCGGGTGATGCGCGTCTTCCCCGCCGCGACGTTGCCGTACAGCATGAACGTCGTCCACGTCAGCCAGAAAGTCAGGAACAGCAGTGCGTAGAGACCGAGCGCCGCGAGGTCCGGTCCGGATCCGAGCACATGCGCCAGGGCCGCCACGCCTGCGACGACCACCAGGTCGAAGAACAGCTCGGCCCAGCTTGCGTGCCGTTCGGTCCTGGTTTCCTCGGGTTCGTCGGCGATGTTCGGGTCGCTCACGGACCTCGCAACTCCTGTCAAAGGGCCGTGGAACACGGCAAGTCATCGGTCCAAGGACCGCAGGCCGCGGTCGACGAAGTCGATCATCCAGGTGAAACTGTCTTCGACGTCCGCGTCGATCCGGAACCCGTTGTCGACTTCCAGTGTCGCGAATCCGTGAAGCATCGTGCGCAGCATCCGCAGCGCGTGGATCTCCTGACCGGGGTCGATCTGATACCCGTGAAGCATGGCCGCCCATGATGCGAGCACCCGGCCGAGCGCCGCGGTGAGCGGGTCGTCGGGTCCGGCCGGACTGGCGGCGTTGCCCGCCGCGTACCGGCCGGGATGGTCCTTCACGTACCGCCGCATCGCCTGCGCCCCGGCGGTGAAGGCCTCGCTCCCGGCCCGGCCTTGTGTCGCGTCGCGAATGCTGTCGGCGAGTTCGTTCGCGGCCTGGACGGCGATGCGGTGGACGAGGTCGGCTTGGCTGGTGACGTGCTTGTAGAGCGAGGGAGTCTTGACTCCGAGCCGCTCGGCGACCAGGCCCATGCTGAGCTGGGCGAACCCGACCTCGTCGGCCAGCGCGGCACCGGCGTCGGCGACGATCGCCGGGGTGAGCCCTGCCCTAGGCACGAGTCAGCGTCTTGCCCAGGAAGGGCAGTGTCAGCGCGACGACCTGATCCGGCAGCTGGGCGTGCGGGTAGTGCCCGGCCCCGTCGATGACCGCCAGTTCACCAAGACCCTGTGGGAGGTCGGCGACAATCTTTTCGCCTTCTGCGCGAGGGTCGGCCCAGTCGGGGTCGGCGCTGCCCTCGATGATCAGGACCGGGCACTTGACGTTGCGCAACTGCGCACCGGCGTCAGCCGGGCTGGTCTTGCACATCGCCTGCAGCACCTTCATCCGGCCGGGCTCGTTCAGCTTCGCCTCGATCCGGGCCAGCTCACTGTCCCAGTCGGCAGGCTTGGCCGGCAGCGCCAGGTCGAGGTACTTGGTCCAGTTCGCCAGTCTTCCGCGCATGATGACCAAGGCCATCTGGGTGTAACCGGCTCGGAAGCGCTTCACCCGCACCAGCCCGCCGAGGTCGAAGGGCTGCGCGCGGGTGAACGGCGCCAGCTCGATCACCCCGGCGATCACCTCGGGCGCGGTGGCGGCCGCGATGGTCGCGGCGCCCCCGCTGATCGATTGGCCGATGATCACGGCCGGGCCACCGAGATGACGGACGAGGGCGACCAGGTCTCCGGCGATGTCAGTGCGGCTGTAGCCGTCCCAGCCCAGGCTCGAGTCACCGCAACCGCGGATATCGACGTTGGCGACCTGATACCCCTCCGCGGCCAAGGCCGGGGCGAGGAACCGGTAGGAGTGGCGGCTGTCGCCGATACCGTGCGCCAGGACGACCAGGGGTCCTTGCCCCGTCACGTCGTAGGCGAGGGTGTTGCCGGCGATGCTCAGGTACTCGGTCACGATGCACTCCAGCGGATTGGCTAATCTCGATAGCCTCAAGCTAGCGGCGTTAGCCAACCGCGTCAATGGGCCCTGCCGACTCGGTCCGCGGCTCTCTCCGGGTTGCCCGGTCCACGAGGCCGCTCGCCAGGCCGCCTTCTCGGACGAATCCGGGCATCCGCACGATCCCGACGTGGTGCTGTCCAACGAAGAGGACTGGGTCCTGCTGGCCCAGTGCACCCTCGACCGGGCGCCGGGAGGACCTGGCGAGCGGCGGTTCGACCGCGTTCGGGTCCTCGTGGACCACAACCCTTGAGCGCCGGTGATCGCCCGCGGGCCGTGGTCGCACGAAGTCGTCAGCGGCCGAGGTGGGCCACGGTCAGGTTCGGGTCCTCGGCGGTCACGTACGCGGCGCTGAGCACGTAGACGGTGTCGCCCCGCACGGCGACCGACGTGGGATTCTGCAGGCCATCGGCCGCGGTCAACACGGTCGAGTGACTGCCGTCGGGCTGGACGAGCACGACTTCGTTCGGTGCATCGAGCGTCGCGAGGAGCTGGTTTCCGTTGCCGGTGAAGGCGAAGTCGTCGATTCCGGTCAGTCCGGTGGCCACGGTCCGCGTCTCGCCGGCGCTGCCGTCCCGCCGGATCGGGATACGCAGGACGGTGCCTTTGTCGAGGTTGGTAGCCCAGACCGACCCGTCGCGCAGGCGCAGCCCGTTCACACCGAGGAAGCCCTCGGCCGCCAGCTCAGGGGCCGTCGACCAGGCAGTGGGCGTTCCCCCGGTCCTGGGCACCCGCCAGATGGTGCCCAGGACCGAATCGGAGACGTAGAGCATGCCGGTGACCGGATCGAGCGCCAGTCCGTTGGGCAGGCCGGTGGCCGGCAGTGAGGCGATCCGTTCGGGACGGCCACCGGGGCGCAGGCGCCACACCCCCGTGAGATCGGATGTGCCGGTGGCGTAGAGGAAGTACAGGGTGCCGTCCGCCGCGCGGGTGATTCCGACGGTCAGCGGGAAACCCAGCGCCGGGGTGTGGACTCCACCATCAGCGGGCTCGGGCAGGGTGGCCAGAACGCGAACTGCGCCCTTCGGAGACACTTCCGCGATCTGGCGGCCTTTGGCGAAGGTGACCGCCAAGGCACCGCCAGGAACCAGAGCGACGTTCTCCGGTGTCTGACCTGCGGCCAGATCGAAGTGCACGGCGATCCTCGCGCCGCACAACGGCGCCGACGCGGCCGAAGCCGGAGTGAGGCTCACGGCGGTCATTGCCGCCGCGGCCACTACTGTCGACAACACAGCCGACTTGGACAGCTTCTTGTACATGGTTCCTTCACTGTTCTCAGGACACGCGTCAGCGACCTGCTGACGCGCAGGGGTGCGAAACCCGGGCCGGGTGGCCCGGCGTGAGAGGTCAGACCGCTCGGTCCTTCCGCAACGGGGACGGAACGGTGCCGGGGTCGATGGCCTGGCTGAGCAGAGTCAGCGCGGTCCGCGAAGGCGAGCCAGGCTCTGTCGTCGCGACCACGACAGTGGGACCGGGTCCGCTGCTCAAGGTCTGCTGCAGGACCGTGAGCGTCCCGACCAGCGGATGTCGCATCTCGTAACCGGCGACAGCGCACGCCTTGACCCGGTGATCGGCCCACATGGCGGCGAACTCGGCGCTCTTCGAGGTGAGCTCCCCCACCAGCGCGTACAACGCGCCGTCTTCCGGCTGCCCACCCGCCACCAACCGCAGATTCCCGACCACCGCTCGCGCCTTGGCCGGCCAGTCCGTGTAGAGCTCACGGGTGTGGCTGTCCAGGAAGACCAGCCGGGCCATGTTCGGGCGCCCCGCCGGCGTCGCCGGAGCGCCGAAGTCCAGGTGACCGGCGAACAGCGCGTGCCCCAGCCGGTTCCAGGCCAGCACGTCCGCGCGGCGGCCCAGGACGATCGCGGGTACGTCTGCCAGTGCTGCCAGCAGCTGACCGGCCGCCACGGTGACGCTCTCCTGCACCGGCCTGGGGTCCCGAGGGCGGCGCCGGTCCACTTTGGCCAGGTCGTGCAGGTACCGCCGCTCGGCCTCGTCCAGCCGCAGCGCCACCGCGAGCGCGTCGAGGACTTCAGCGGAGGCACTCGAGGACTGTCCCTGCTCCAGCCGCGTGTAGTAGGACGCGCTCACCCCGGCGAGCAGCGCCAGCTCCTCGCGCCGGAGCCCCGGCACCCGCCGCTGTTCGCCGTACGTGAGGATCCCGGCGTCCTCCGGCTGCAACTGCGATCGCCGGGCCTTGAGGAAGTCCCCGAGCTGTGGCTTTCCGGTCATGGATCCAGTATCGACCGACGGCTCCCCTCTCTGCCTGTCCCAGCCGGGGATACCCAGCGACAGGGCTGGTTGGCTGCAAGTGGCCTTCGGGGCATGCGCAGGCCGATAAATGGCGCGGCACTGGCGCCAGGCACGAACTATCGTCGAGGTCTCACCTCCCGGAAGGCAAGAACCCTCACCGTGAACAGCACACCGAATCTGGGTCCCCTGCCCCGGCGCGTCAACGTCGACGCCGAACAGGTGCGCCGGCTGGTCGGCGAGCAGTTCCCGCAGTGGGCCGGCCTTCCGGTCCGGCCGGTGGCCCAGGGCGGGTGGGACAACTTCACCTTCCACCTCGGCGACGGTATGGTGGCGCGGTTGCCCAGCGCAGCCGAGTACGCGCTGGCGGTCGAGAAAGAACAACGGTGGCTTCCGGCGCTCGCGTCCCGGCTGCCGCTACCCATCCCCGTCCCGCTGGCCAAGGGCCATCCCGGCGCGGGCTATCCCTTCGCGTGGTCGGTCTATCCATGGCTCCACGGCGAGCCGGCGAGCCCGGACCGGATATCCGACGCGGTCCGCTTCGCCCGCGACCTCGCCGGGTTCCTGGCCGCCTTGCAGAGCATCGATGCCACCGGCGGTCCCCAGCCGGGAAAACACAACTGGTTCCGGGGCGCCACCCTGCGCACATACGACGCGCAGGCCCAGCGCGCGCTCACGGCACTGGACGGTCACCTCGACGTCGACCTGGCCCGCGAGATCTGGAAAACCGCGCTGGACACGCGCTGGGACGGCGCGGACAGCTGGTTCCACGGTGACATCGCTCCGGGCAATCTCCTGCTCGACGGCGGAAAACTGGCGGCCGTCATCGACTTCGGGACCTGCGGTGTCGGCGACCCGTCGTGCGACATCGCCATCGCCTGGACGCTGCTGACCGCAGAGGGCCGGCAGGCGTTCCGCGAGCGCCTGTCCATCGACGAGGCAACCTGGACGCGCGGGCGCGGTTGGGCCCTGTGGAAGACGCTCGTCACCTGCGCCCGGACCGTCACCCGTCCCGACGACGAGGCCGCGAACGCGCGACGCGTCCTCGGCGAAATATTCTCCGATTACCCGACCGGCAATTAGCCGGTTCCCTTGGCCGACTGGCCGTACCACCTCGTCATGGTGAGCCGTGATCCTGTTCGATCGTAAGACAATCAGATTGAAGAGGTCGCCGAAGTTGTCGAACATGCGGCCACTCGTGACCATTTGCAGTGGACGGACATCCGTAGCCAGCTGGGCACCGATGCGGGTACCGCCGTTCGGTGGCTTGTTTGAGCCGGCGAGCCGGATTAGGGGAACCTCCTTTGTCTCAAATCAAAGATCCGGCCCTCACGCTCGGTACTCGATTACGGCGAGTGGAGCAGTGAGCTAGACCAGAGGCGAGACAGCGATGCGTGTTGCTCTCTTACGTGTTGATTTTGCCCGTTGTGAGCGAGCAGTCACCGCCTCTACAGTGGCCCGCGTGCCTCTGGAGATCGAGTCACACTTCCATCGGATTCGGTTGACGGACCGTCACCACATTTCAAGGAGCAGGCTTTGCTTGGAAACGCCATGAGTAGCGGCCGGGTCGGCACTCGCCGCGCCGCGCTCGGGCTCGCCCTCACTGTCGTCGCCGCGACAGCTCTCACCGGCTGCAGCGCGCTCGGCTCGGACCCCTCGAACGCCTCGTCGGGCGGCGGCAGCCTGGAGAAGGCGAAGATCAAGGTCGCGATCTTGCCCACCGTCGACACCGGACCGTTGTGGCTGGCCCAGGACAGCGGCTATTTCAAGGCCGAAGGTCTCGAGGTCGAGGCGGTCATGGCCGCGAGTGGTCAGGCGGCTCTGACGAAAGTGGTTTCCGGCGAAGTCGACATTGCGATCTCGAGCTACTTTCCGTTCTTCCTCGCGAAGAGCACGGGTACGGCCGATATCCAGCTCGTCGCGGACGCGACCTCGGTCAGCCCCAAGTCCGTCGCGATCGTCGCCGCGCCGAATTCGCCGGTGAAGACGGTCAACGACCTGCAGGGCAAGCGGATCGCCATGACGGCCAGGAACACGGCAAGCGATCTGCTGGCCAAGTCGCTGATGAAGGACCACGGTGTCCCCATCGACAAGGTGAACTGGGTCCAGAGCGCATTCCCGAACACCACGGCGGCGCTGGCGGGAGGGCAGGTCGACGCAGCGTTGCTGCCCGAGCCATTCCTTTCGCAGGCCGCCAAGACCCTCGGCGCGATCCCGGTGATCGACGTCAACACCGGCGCCACCCAGGACTTCCCGCTTTCGGGCTATGGCGCCGTCACGAAGTGGGTGCAGGCGAACCCCAAGACCCTCGCCGCCTTCCAGCGCGCGCTGCAGAAGGCCACCAGCGACACGAACAGCGACCGCTCCAAGATCGAACCGCTGCTGGTCAAGTACGCGAAGATCGACGGAGACACGGCCAAGCTGCTCAGCCTGCCCGCCTTCAGTGCCAAGCTGGACGCCCGGCGCCTGCAGCGGGTGCCCGACCTGATGCTCCAGATGGGTGCGATCACCACCAAGGTCGAAGCCGCGGCGATGATCGCGCCGCAAGCGACCAACTGAGGAACAGCCGCGGTTGCCCTGCCGGGTCAGCTCGCTCCTGCATCAAGCGGGTCTGCCTCCCGACCGAGCCGAGTCGGTCGGGAGGCAGACCGTGTCAGTACAGCGACTTTTCCGCAGAGGTGACGCGGATGTGCACCAGTGTCGGACGTTTGTCGCTCAAGGCTGCGGTCAAACCCTGGGCCAGGCTCGACGGCTCGGTGATCGTCACACCGTAGCAACCCATGCTCGCGGCCAGCGCCGCGAAGTCGATGCCACCCAGTTCCGTGCCGGGTAGCTTCGCCCCGCCGATCGAGTCACCGAAGATGCGGACCGCCGCGTACTCGGTGTTGTCGAGGATCAGGATCGTCACCGGGAAGTCGTGGCGCGCGGCCGTCCACAGTGCCTGGATGCCGTACATGGCGGAGCCGTCACCGATGACGGCGACGACCTTGCGGTCCGGGCGGCCCATTGCCGCGCCGACCGCGCCCGGGATGCCGTATCCCAGCGTGCCGCTGGCGACCGTCAGGAAGCCCGTGTCGGTCGCCGTGATCGGCAGGTGGTCGTGCAGGACACCGCGGTGGCTGGGCGCCTCTTCGACGACGATCGCGTTGTCCGGCAGCAGGCCGGCGAGCGTGGCGTAGACGAAGGCTCCGGTGAGCGCCTGCCCGCTCGGCCTCGTGGGCCGCGTGCGCGGCGACGGCGCGGGCCGTTCGCTTCGGGCGACCGCTTTCAGCAGGGCGCGGACGCCGAGCTTCGGGGTGGCGCGGATTCCGGTGCCCTCGAAGGCGCGCGCGAGGATCTGCTCGTCGTCGCTGACGATGAACAGCGGCGGCATCGGAGCATCGCCGCGTCCGCGGTCGACGTGGTAGGTGAAGGCCGGCGCCCCGAGGACGACCACCAGGTCGTGCGCCGCGAGACGGTCGGAGACCGCGCCGCGTTCGGGTTCCAGGAAACCCTGGAACAGCGGGTGATCTTCGGGGAACGAGCACCGGGACGACATCGGCGCGACGTACACGCCGGCGTTGGTGCGCTCGGCGAGCGCGACGGTCTCTTCGACCGCAGCGTCCTGGTCGACGGCGCTCCCGACGACGATCGCCGGCCGTTCGGAGCCGGCGAGCGCGGTGGCGAGTTCGCCGACTGCTTCGGGATCCGGCGCGAAGCTCCGGATGCGCGGCCGGGAAATGACGGGCCGCTCGGTGGTGGCGGTCCAGTCGTCGGCCGGGACGGACACGAAGACCGGACCGGACGGCGCCTGCGTAGCGACGTGGTAGGCGCGAGCCAGCGCGGCCGGGACGTCCTCGGCGCACGCGGGCTCGATCGACCACTTCACGTACGGCTTGGGGAACTCGGGAGCGGCCACGGCGCCGAGGAACGGGTCGTGCGGCAGGAGCGCGCGGTCCTGCTGCCCGGCGAGGATGATCAACGGGGTTCGGTTGCGGTAGGCGGTGAAGAGGCTGCCGAGCGCGTGCCCGACGCCGCCCGCGGAGTGCAGGTTGACCAGGACGGCCTGGCGGGTGGCCTGGGCATAGCCGTCGGCCATCGCGACGACGGCGGATTCCTGCAGACCGAGGACGTAGTCGAAGTCCTCCGGCCAGTCGGTGAGGAACGGGACCTCGGTGGTGCCGGGGTTGCCGAATACTGTGGTGAGGCCGAGTTCGCGAAGGAGTTCGCGGGTGGCGTCCAGGACCGTGCGCTTGTTCATGTCCACAGAGTAATGCTGAGTTTTGCGAAGGAAATCCCCCAAAGGGCCGCCCGGACCCGCGACGGACACGGCCCGCCACGGGAAAGAAGGACCCCGCGAGCCACCGTCAAGGACGCACGGGGTCCGGCCAACCGCCGAACTCAACAGAATCGAGGGACAGCGAACAGCCCTCGGCCGCGGCGTTTCCGCCAGCAGGTTCGGCCGAGGACACGAGAATAGCGATCATCCGGCGCGTGCGGAAGGGGGGTCCGGCCGACTCGCGAAGGAATGCGTACCGGCCGGATTCACCTGCTGCGGCCCGGCTTTACGGCTCCTCGCGGCCGGCGTGAGCGCCATGCCTGCTCAGCCGCGGCGGCCACGCGCCCCGACCGTCATCCAGCTGTAGTCCACAAAGGATGACGTCTCGTACGCCGCGTACGCCTCGTCGAGAACCTCCCGGGTGATCAGCCCCGAGGCGAGCGCGTGCTCCTCGACGAGCTTCGTGGTGTTCTTGAGCCACGCCGCCAGCGGTTGCCCGCCCCGCGCCGGCAGGACCACACCCTCGGCAGCACAGTCGATCAGGCCGGCTGCCTCCAGCGGAACCGGCAGGGACCGGGCCCACTCCGGCGCCGTGCCGACCCGGTCCGTCATGACCTTCGCCAGAGCCGTCAGGGTCTGGCGGGTCGCCGGGTGCGAAGACAACCCGGGCAGGGGGGTGCCGATCTCGATGAGCAGCCACCCGCCGGGCCTGAGCCACGTCGCCAGCCGCTTGATCACGGCCTCGCGCTCGGGCAGGTGCTCCAGCACGAACCGGGTGTGGACGAGGTCGAATTCTCCGGGCGCGTCGTCCGCGGTGACGTCGTGGTGCAGGACGGTCACCCCGAGGTCGGCGAGCGGGTCGAGGAACGTGAGGCTGAGGTCCGTCGCCACCACGTTCTCCGGGCCGGCCAGCTCGGCCATCCTGGCCGCCACCGAGCCGGCTCCGGCACCGACCTCCAGGCAGCGCCATCCTTCCCGGACTCCGAGGTCGTCGAGCTGCCGGAAGCTGAACGGATCGAAGGCCTCTTCCAATAGGCGAAGCCGACGGTGCTCGGCCTGCGCGTGAGTGTCGACGAAGCTGTTCCAGCCGATGGTCTGCGACATCCGGTTTTCCTCATTCGGTCAGTTCGGGAGACGACGCATAGTACGGGCCGCCCCACCGCGTCCGACAGGGGCAAAACCCCATTTTTTTCCGTGCCGAACAACCCGGCCCGAACGAGCACGCGGGACGTGACCGGCGTCACTTTTCGACGCCTCATTGCACTGTCCATGGCGGACGGTCAGGCCGGAAAGCCCTGCCGAGAGCAGTGAAGGAGCGTGATGTGAGACGGTTTCCTGACCTTCGTTCGAAACCGTGTCAATCGTCAGCGAATCCGCCCGCGCCTGCGCTGATCGGGTTATCCACCCTGAGGCGAATGGCCCCAAGACGCGCTCTTCCGACGCATTCGGAGTAATGGCACCGGGTGCAGTCCGGCGAGCCGGACCCGCTCGATCACCTTCGGGAAGTATTGCTTCGGACGCGATCTCACCGTAACTTCTCCACCGGTCAGTCGCCCTTCCCGGTCGTGCCGGTCAGCCCTCCTGTCGACGAACGCGCCGGGCACCCCTTCGTCGGTTTCATTGTCACGTCCGAAAGAATGGATTCCAGCACGATGACGGATCTCGCGTTGCCGGTGAACGCCGCCCGGAGCAGGGGCATCGGGCTGCTGGAGGCCGTCGTCGAGCGGTGGGCGGCCGAGCGGCCCACCGCCACGGCGTGCTCCGCACCGGACGGCGTGCTCGACTTCGCCGGTTTGCTCGAGCGGACGACGGCGATCGCCGGGGCGCTGGCGGCCGCCGGAGCGAGGCCCGGCACCACGGTCGCGCTGACCACCGGACGGACCAGGCTCGCCGTGGCGAGCCTGCTCGCCGTGTGGCGCCTCGGCGCGACGGCGGTGCCGCTCGACGACCGGCACCCGGCTGCCCGGATCGCCGAGGTGCTCGACGACGCCGATGCGTCCCTGATCCTCGGGCAACGGCCGCCCGGCGCGCCGGCCGACCTGCCCGTAGTCGACCCGGAGAGCGCACGGACCTGGCCGTTCACGGCGGCCGGGGGCGAGATCGCCTACCTCATCCACACCTCGGGCAGCGCGGGGCGGCCGAAGGGCGTCGAAGTCACCTACGCGGGTCTGGCAACGGCGCTGGACGCCATGAGCACCATCCACCTCGGACCGGGCGGTCTGGGGATCAACCCGCTGTCGCCGGCCTTCGACGGCTGGCTCTGGTGCGTGCTGCTGCACCTGCTCAACGGTGTCGGCACCGCGATCCTCGACCTCGCCGACGACGGCGAGCACGTCGACCTCGCCGGCCGGATCGCCGCGGTCGCGCCGCGCACGGCCAGCCTCACTCCCTCGCTGCTCGCCTCCTGCGCCGACGCGCTCGCCGGTGCCGAGGTGGTGGTGGTCGCCGGGGAACGCTGCCCCCGCGGGCTGCTCGAGGTGCTGCTGGCCCGGCACCGGGTGCTGAACGTCTACGGTCCCACCGAGGCCACGATCGCCGCGACCTGCGCCGACAGCGCCCGCGGCGACGACGTCACGACCATCGGGCGCCCGCTGCCCGGCTACCTGGCCCGGGTGCTCGACGAGGACCTGCAGCCGGTGCCGCCGGGCGTCAGCGGCGAGTTGTTCCTCGGCGGGACCGCGCTCGCCAGGGGCTACCGCGGCGACCCCGCTCTTACCGCGCGCCGCTTCGTCACCGTCGATGGGCAGCGGCTGTTCCGCACCGGTGACGAGGTGCGCGTCCGTCCGGACGGGCAGCTCGAGTTCCTCGGCCGGCTCGACACCCAGGTCAAGGTGCGCGGGTTCCGGATCGAGCTCGGCGAGCTCGAGCGGGTCGTGGAGCAGCTTCCGGCCGTGATCGCGGCCACGGCGTTCGTGCGGACCGCGGGCGGCACCCTCGGCGTCGCCGCGGTGCTCGCCGACGGGCACGACCCGGTCGCCGGAGCCCTGCTCGTGCGCGAGCACTGCCGGACGTTCCTGCCCGATCACCTGCTGCCCTCCACTGTGGACTTCGTACCTGCGCTGCCCTACAACGACCGCGGCAAAGTCGACCGGGAGGCGCTCGCGGTGGCCGCCGACGCGGCCCGGCCCGCCGGCCGCCCGCCGGCCACGGCCCGCGAACACGAGGTTTGCGCCGTGTTCGCCGAGGTGCTGGACCAGCCGGTGGCCGACGTGGCCGCCGACTTCTTCGAGCTCGGCGGACACTCCCTGCTCGCTGCCCGGATGGTCGCGATGCTGCGCAAGCGGACCGGCCTGCGGGCGTCGATCCCGCTGCTGCTGGGCAACCCCAACCCGGCCGCGCTGGCCGCGGAGCTGGACCGGCTCGCGGAGGTGTCCGCTTGAGCGCCTGGGTGGTGCCGTGGCACCCGTCGCCCGCCGGCCGCCCGACCCTGGTCTGCGCCCCGCCCGGGGGCGCCGGCTGCAGCCGGTTCCGCGGCTGGCAGGCTCGGCTCGGGCTCGCCGTCTCGGTGGTCGGCGTGCAGTTGCCCGGGCGGGAAAACCGGTTCGCCGAGGACCATCCGGCGACCTTCGCCGAAGCCGTCGCCGCCGTCGCCGCGGACCTCGCCGGGCTCCGGGCGGGCGCGCCGCTCGTCATCGTCGGCGAGAGCTTCGGCGGCCTGCTCGCCTACGAGCTCGCGCGGGCGGTGCGTCCGGACGCGCTGGTGCTCGCCGCGACCGAACCTCCGGGCAACCGGTCGGCCGCCGAGCACCTGATCATCGACGAGCAGATTCTGCGCGACCTGTTCGTCTCCGGGCCGCCCGAGCTCCGCGACCTGGACGAGGACAGCCAGGAGTTCCTGCTCGACGTGCTGCGCCGGGACGACAAGCTCGCCGACACCCATGTCCTCGCCGAACGGTTCCGGGTGGACTGTCCCATCCACGCCTGGTCCGGCGACCTGGACGCCGTGGTGCCCGGGCACCTGCTCGACGGCTGGGCCGGCTACAGCACCGCCGGCACCAGCCGCCGGTCCTTCGCCGGAAGCCACACCTTCCTGACCGACCTCGCCGACGAGACCGTGCCCGCGCTGGGGAGCCTGCTGTGCTGATGGACCTGACCGACGACCTGAGCTTCGCCGGTACCGAGTTCTGGGCGCACTTCGCGTGGCTGCGCGAAAACGATCCGGTGAGCCGGCACCCCGACTCCCGTGGCGGGTTCTGGGTGGTCAGCCGGTACGCCGACGTGCTGTCGGTCTACCGCGACGCGGCCGGGTTCAGCTCCCGGCACGGGATGCGGCTGGGCACCAACGCCACCGCGGTGGACGCCGTGACCGGGCAGATGCTGATCGTCTCCGACCAGCCGGACCACGCACAGCTCAAGACGGTCCTCGCCAAAGCGTTTTCCCCCGCCGCGATCCCGCACGCGGAGGACCTCGTGCGCACCGTGGTGCGCGGCCTGCTCGACGATGCCCTCGCCGCGGGTGAGGTGGACATGGTGGAGACAGCGCGCCGGCTGCCGACTCGCGTGGTGTGTGCGCTGATGGGCGTGCCGCAGCAGGAGTGGGACTGGCTCGGCGGCACGATGAACGACGCCTTCGAAGGCGAGGACGAGCAGAGCAGGCTCGGCGCGCACGCGGAGATCTTCCTGTACTTCTCGGAACTGGTGCTGGACCGCCGTGAGAACCCGGGTGACGACTTCGTCAGCCGCATCGCCACAGACCGGCGGTCCACTGTGGACGGGACGAAGCGGCCGCTGACCGACACCGAGATCGTGGTCAACTGCAACGGTGTCCTCGCCGGCGGCAACGAGACCACTCGCTACTCCGCAGCCGGCGCCGTGCTCGCTCTGGTCGAGCACCCGGACCAGTGGGCCGCGCTGCGCGCCGACCGCGCGCTGCTGCCGGACGCGGTCGAGGAGGTCCTGCGCTGGACCACCCCCGGTGTGCACGTCCTTCGAACCGCGACCGCACCCACCACGATCGGCGGCACCGACATCGCCGCCGGCGACCGGGTGACCCTGTGGAACGTCTCGGCCAACCGCGACGACGCCGAGTTCGGCGACGCCGCACGCTTCCGGGTGAACCGTACGCCCAACCGCCACCTCGCCTTCGGTGGCGGTCGCCACCAGTGCTTGGGGGCGCGCCTGGCCCGCCTGGAACTGACCGTGTTCCTGGAGGAACTGTTGGACCGGGTGGCCGCAGTGGAGATCACGGGCGAGCCCCGCTACACGGCGTCGAACTTCACGTGGGGCGTACGCGAACTGCCCGTCCGCTTGCGCGGCGCCTGCCGAACGTGAGATCCCATCGGGGCTGCTCATCGGCCTTCCGGTGATTCGGTTGCACAACCCTCCTTTGTGGACTGGACGGCCTGGCTGGCCCACTTCGGGCCAGCCAGGCAGCTACCCGCAGCTTCAAGAGCGTTGACTTAACTGGTTCAGTGTGTCTGACTGGATACTCCACGCACGATGAAGCATCGCCAGGCCCCGCACGCAACCTCGTCAACCCACTGGTGCAGAAGGCATATCTCGCGTGCCGGGGATGTTCGCACCGCACGAAACGCCTGCGCGCGCATCGCCGCGCGGCGCTCCACTGCTTACCCGGTTAAGTTGGCCGGGCCGACAAGGAGGTCGGAAATGAGCAAGGTGAGGACGAGAGTGGGCGCGGTCATCGCCGCCCTGTTTTTCCTGCTGCCGGCGGTCGCCGCGCCGGTCGGCGCCCAAACCGGCTCGACCCAGGCGCTGAGCCGCCTGCGCGGGGTGAACCGGTCGGGCACGGAGTTCATGTGCGTGCAGAACCGCGGCATCTTCGACGGGCCGTCCGACTCGGCCTCGGTGACGGCCATCCAGAGCTGGCACACCAACGTGGTGCGGGTGCCGCTCAACGAGGACTGCTGGCTCGGTCTCAACGGCGTCAACAGTGCTTACAGCGGCGAAAACTACCGCTCGGCGATCGCGAACTACGTGTCCCTGCTGCGCAGCAAGGGACAAAGCGCGATCCTCGAACTCCACTGGAGCGACGGCACCTACACCGGGAACGGGTCCAGCTGCTCGACGTACGGAGCGAGCTGCCAGAAGCCGATGCCGAACAGCACGCACACGCCCGACTTCTGGAAGTCGGTCGCCGCCCGGTTCAAGTCGGCCTCCGGCGTCATCTTCGACCTGTTCAACGAACCCTTTCCCAACTCGGTCGTCAGTGACTACACCCAGGCGTGGAAGTGCTGGCGCGACGGCGGATCGGCCTGCCCCGGCTTCCCGTACCCGGTCGCCGGGATGAACTCGCTGGTCCAGGCGGTCCGCTCGACCGGGGCGAACAACTTCATCATGGTCGGCGGCCTCAGCTACGCGAACGATCTCTCCCAGTGGCTGACCTACCGGCCGTCCGACCCGATGGGCAACCTCGGCGCTTCCTGGCACTCCTACAACTTCAACTACTGCGTGACGGCCAGTTGCTGGAACTCGCAGATCGCCCCCGTCGCCGCCCAGGTGCCGCTGGTGGTCGGCGAGCTCGGGGAAAACGACTGCGGGCACGGCTACATCGACACCCTCATCAGCTGGCTCGACAGCCGCTCCCTCAGCTACCTCGCCTGGACCTGGAACACCTGGGACTGCCGATCGGGGCCGTCCCTGATCACGAACTACAACGGCACTCCGACTGCCTACGGTGCGGGCTTCCGAGCCCATCTCGGATGAGCGGAACGACCCTCGACGCGCGGCCACCGGTGGCCGCGCGGCGGCGCGCCCGGCGGAGCGCCCACACGGTACGGTGTAACCGAACCCGGTGAGCGCGGGGGTGCGATGTAGCGCCCGACGATCACCG
>NZ_JBEXKX010000040.1:0-90805 GCF_040609695.1 Amycolatopsis sp. NPDC004625 | reverse complement strand
CGCTCGCGGGGGGCGGGGCGTGTCTGCCCCCCCCCCCCCCCCACATTCCCCCTTTTTCTCTTTTCTTTTCTCAATCTTCATTCAAATTTATAACCACCCCCCCCCCACGACACGAGGAGCGACATGACAACCGTGCTGACGTCGGCGCCCGCCGCGGCGCCGAGCCCGCCCGGCCGGGCGCGGCGGCTGGTCCGGCGGGCCACGAGCCCGTGGACCTACGCCGCGCTCGTCGCGATCCTGGCCGGCTCGGCGTTCCCGGTGTACTGGTCGTTCGTCGTCTCCTCGCAGACGACGGAGGCGGTCGGGAAGGTGCCGCCGGTGCTCGTCCCCGGCGGGCACCTGTTCGCGAACATCGCCCGCGTCTTCGACGAGACGGACTTCGCGCTGGCGCTGGGCAACTCGCTGATCGTCGCGGGCACCATCACCGTGTCGGTCGTGCTGTTCTCGACGCTGGCCGGGTTCGCCTTCGCCAAGATGCGCTTCCGCGGGCGGACGGCGTTGCTGCTCGTCGTGGTCGCCACCCAGGCGATCCCGACCGAACTGGGCGTCGTGCCGCTGTACATGATGATGGCCGACTTCGGGTGGGCCGGGCAGCTGCAGGCGGTGATCGTGCCCGGCCTGGTCACCGCGTTCGGCGTGTTCTTCATGCGCCAGTACTTCGAACGCGCTCTCCCGCTGGAACTGCTGGAAGCCGGCCGGATGGACGGCTGCGGATCGCTGCGGCTGTTCTGGCACGTGGCCCTGCCCGCCGCCCGCCCGGCCGCGGCGGTGCTCGGCCTGTTCACCTTCATGCAGGCGTGGAACGACTTCTTCTGGCCGCTGGTGGTGCTGGTGCCGGAGAACCCGACCGTCCAAACCGCACTGTCCACACTGGCCAGCGGATACACCACCGACTACACGCTCGTGCTCACCGCCGCCACCATCGGCACCGTCCCCGTCCTGATCGTGTTCCTGCTGTTCGGCCGCCAGATCGTCGGCGGCATCATGCAGGGCGCGCTCAAGGGCTGACCCTCCCGGAGTAGACCGTGACCACCAGTTTCCCACCCGGCTTCCGCTGGGGTGTCGCAACCTCGGCGTTCCAGATCGAGGGAGCCACCACCGCGGACGGCCGCGGACCGTCCATCTGGGACACCTTCGCTGCGGTGCCGGGCGCGGTGGCGGGCGGCGACACCGGGGAACCGGCGGCCGACCACTACCACCGCTGGCCGGACGACCTGACCCTGCTCACCGGGCTGGGCGTCGACTCCTACCGGTTTTCGGTGTCCTGGCCGCGGATCCAGCCGGACGGGCGCACCGTGGAGCGCCGCGGCCTGGACTTCTACCGGCGGCTCGTGGAAGGGCTGCGGGAGAAGGGGATCGAGCCGTTCCTGACGCTCTACCACTGGGACCTGCCCCAGGCTCTGGAGGACAAGGGCGGCTGGCGGTCCCGCGCCACGGCGCTGCGGTTCGCCGACTACGCGGCGCTGGTCCACGCGGAGCTGGGTGACCTGGTCGAGCACTGGACGACCCTGAACGAGCCGTACCCGTGCGCGGTCGCCGGGTACGGCGAAGGCCGCCACGCGCCCGGGGCACGGGAGGGCGACGGCGCGCTGGCGGCCGCCCACCACCTGCTGCTCGGCCACGGCCTGGCGGTGCGCGCGATGCGGGCGCTGGCGCTGCCGCACCACCAGTTCGGCATCGTGCTCAACCAGTCGCCCGCGGTCCCGGTCTCGGATTCGGCGGCGGACACGGCGGCGGCCGCCCGCCAGGACACCCTGCTGCGGCGCCAGTTCACCGACCCGCTGTTCGGCGGCCGCTACGCCCCGGGCCTGCCGGCGATGTTCAACGGCGTCTCGGAGTTCTCGTTCCGCCACGACGAAGACCTGTCGATCATCGGCGAGCCGCTCGACTACCTGGGCGTCAACTACTACTACCGCCTGCACGTGGCGGACGCGCCGCACCGCGAGCCGGACCCGGCCCGGCGCACGGTGACCGACATCGGCGTGGACACGACCCGGCTGCCGGACGTCCCGCGGACGGGCATGGGCTGGCCGGTGGAGCCGGAGGGCCTGACGGAAGCGCTGGTGGGCTTGCACAACCGCTACCCGGACCTGCCCCCGGTGTACGTCACGGAGAACGGCTGCGTGTACGCGGACCGAAGCGACTTCGCGGACTACGAGCGCATCACTTTCCTGAACGACCACATCGAGGCAGCCCGCACCGCCGCGGCGGCCGGGGTCGACCTGCGGGGGTACTTCTGCTGGTCGCTGCTGGACAACTTCGAGTGGGCGCACGGGTACAAGCACCGCTTCGGGCTGGTCCACGTGGACTACGCGACGCAGGAGCGCACGCCGCGGTCGAGTTACCGCTGGTACCGCGACTTCATCGCGGCCCAGCGGCAAGGCTGACTACTTCTTGTACAGGCCCTCGATGTCGTTCGCGTAGTTCTTCGAGACCACGTTGCGCTTCAGCTTCAAGCTCGGCGTGATCTCCCCACCGGCCTCGGTGAAGTCGTTCGCCAGCACGGTGAACTTCTTGATCGCCTCGGCCTTGGACACCGACCTGTTCGCCTCGTCCACCGCGGCCTGGATCTCCGCGAGCAGGTCGGCGTCCGAAGCCAGGTCCGCCACCGATGCGCCGGCGGGCTTGCCGTGCTGGGTCTTCCAGGACGGGAAGTACTCCTCGTCCACCGTCACCAGCGCCGCGATGAACGGGCGCTGGTCGCCCACCACCATCGCCTGGCTGACCAGCGGAGATGCCTTGATCGTGTCCTCGAGGCCGGACGGGGCGACGTTCTTGCCGCCCGCCGTCACGATGATCTCCTTCTTGCGGCCGGTGATCTTCAGGAAGCCGTCCACGTCCAGTTCGCCCAGGTCGCCGGTGTGGAACCAGCCGTCGGTCAGCGCTTCCTTCGTCGCGGCCGGGTTGTTGTAGTACGCCCGGAACACGACGTCGCCCTTGAGGAGGACCTCGCCGTCGTCGGCGATGCGGACCGACGTGCCGTTGACCGGCTTGCCGACCGTGCCCACCCGGAACGCCGTCTGGGTGTTGACGTTCGCCGCCGCGGACGTCTCGGTCAGGCCGTAGCCCTCGAACACCGGGACGCCGATGCCGCGGAAGAAGTGCGCCAGGCGCGCGCCGAGGGGAGCGCCGCCGGACACCGCCGCGACGCAGCGGCCGCCGAGGGCCGCGCGCAGCTTGCCGTACACCAGCTTGTCGAACGCCAGGTGCTTGAGCTTCAGCGCGAACCCGGCGCCGCCCTTGTCCTGCGCCTGGCTGTACTCGACCGCGACCGCCTCGGCGGCGTCGAAGATCTTGCCCTTGCCCTCGCTGTGCGCCTTCTGCTTCGCCGAGTTGTAAACCTTCTCGAAGACGCGCGGCACGGCGACGACGAACGTCGGCCGGAAGGTGCCCAGGTCGGCGACCAGGTTCTTCACGTCCGGGGTGTGCCCGAGGGTGACGCGGGCGGTCAGCGCGGTAACGGCGATCGCGCGGGCCAGCACGTGCGCCAGCGGCAGGAAGCACAGCAGCGAGTTGCCCTGCTCCATCAGCTGCGGGAACGCCTCGATGTCGGCGCGGATCTCGGCCAGCAGGTTGCGGTGGGTCAGCTCGACGCCCTTGGGGCGGCCGGTCGTGCCCGAGGTGTAGACGATGGTGGCGAGCTCGTCCGCGGTCACCTCGCGGCGCCGGTCGTGCAGCTCGTCGTCCGACAGGGACGTGCCCAGCGCGGACAACTCCTCGACGGCGGGGGAGTCGCCCTCGATCTGCCAGGTGTTCTGCAGGTCGGTGAGCCGGTCGCGGATCTCCTCGACCGCCGCGGCGTGGCCGTTCGTCTCGACGAACACGCCCTTCGCGGCCGAGTCGGAGAGGATCCAGAACACCTGTTCGGGCGAGGACGTGTCGTAGATCGGGACGGTGACCGCGCCGGCCGCCCAGATCGCGAAGTCGATCAGGGTCCACTCGTAGCGGGTCTTCGACATGATCGCGACGCGGTCGCCGCGGCCGATCCCGGCCCGGACCATGCCCTTGGCCACGGCCAGCACCTCGGCCGCGAACTCCTTGGCGGTCACGTCCAGCCAGCTGCCCTCGACCTGGCGGCGGAAGCTCACCACGTCGGAGAACCGCTCGGCGTTCGCCCAGACGACATCGGACATGTTCTCGTCGTCGGCCACCGGCTTGCCGGCGGGAGCGCTGTATTCGCGCACGTGGACCTCCGTGTTCAACGCGTGCGGCAGGCGACACCGCTGTTACCCGCCAGTCAACTTAGCGTGGTGAGCACCTTAAGACCATGCTGATCGCCCGCGCGCGGCGAGGCCGTGACATTCTTCGCACGTGACCGCGCCACCCTCCCTCGACATCGTCGACGAGACCTTCCTCGCCGTGCCGCCGGCCACCGTGGCCGCGGTTTTCGCCGAACCGGCGTCCTGGCGGCGGTACTGGCCCGACCTGGTCCTCGAGGTCTACACCGACCGGGGCGACAAGGGGCTGCGCTGGACCGTGGGGGGTGCCCTCGTCGGTACGATGGAGGTCTGGCTCGAGCCGGTGCTCGACGGCACCCTGCTGCACTACTTCCTGCGGGCGACCCCCGCCGACGCGGCCGGGACGCCCCGCGCGCCGGGCCCGCGCGAGCTGCGCCGGGAGTTCGACCGGCGGGCCCGCGCGGCGAAGGCGATCGCGCTCGGGCTGAAGGAGATCCTGGAGGACGGGCGCGAGCCCGGCGTTCCTCCGCGCGGCGAGGGCTAAGGGGACCAGGGGTGCGGGTACACGTCGTCTCGGACGTGCACGGCAACGCGGACGCGCTGAAGCGGGCGGGCGACGGGGCGGACGCCCTGGTCGTGCTCGGCGACCTGATCGACTTCGTCGACTACCGCGACCACGAGAAGGGCATCATGGGGGCCCTGTTCGGCGCGGACAAGGTGGGCGAGTTCGCGCGCCTGCGCCGCGAGGGCACCCGTGACGAAACCGTTGCCTTCTCGCGCACGCTCTGGGCGGGCCTCGAAGACCCGGCCGGCGCGGTCGACGAAGCCATCCGCGCCCAGTACGCGACGCTCTTCGCGGCGATGACCGCGCCCACCTACGCCACCCCCGGCAACGTCGACACCCCGGACCTGTGGCCCGAGTTCGCCGGCGAGGGCATCCGGGTGCTGGACGGCGAGGTGGCCGAGATCGGCGGCCTGCGGTTCGGGTTCGTCGGCGGCGCGCTGCTGCCCGACGGCGTCGTCCCGCGCCGCCGCAAGGGCGCCGCCTGGCGCCCCTACCTGCGGGATCGCGAGGACTACGACCGCAGTGTGGCCGCGCTCACCGACGTCGACGTCCTCTGCACGCACGGCCCGCCCGCCCTGCCGGAACTGGTCTACGACGTCGTGGCGCGCCGCAACGAGATCGGCTCGGTGGCGCTGCTGGAGCTGATCCGGGCGCAGCGGCCGCGCTGGTCGGTGTTCGGGCACGTGCACCAGCCCCTGGCGCCCCGCGCCCGGGTCGGCCTGACCGAGTGCCGTAACGTGGGTCACTTCAAGGAGACCGGGCAGCCGTACGTGCTGCGCTGGTGACCGACCGCGGCGGCTACGCTTCGTCCCATGGCCGAGCAGTCCACACAGTCCATCGAGGTCGACGCCGAGCCCAGCCGGGTGATGGCCGTGATCGCCGACTTCCCCGCCTATCCGGAATGGGCCAAGGCCGTCCGGGAGACCGAGGTCCTCGACACCGATGCCGGCGGGCGGGCCAAGCAGGTCAAGCTCACCCTCGACGCGGGCCCGATCAAGGACGTCTACACCCTCGAGTACGACTGGGACGAAGACGGCCTCGGCGTCAGCTGGCACCTGGTCAAGGGCCAGATGCAGAAGGCGCAGAACGGCCGCTACGCGCTGGCCGACCTCGGCGGCCGGACGCGGGTCACCTACACCCTGTCGGTCGAGCTGGCCCTGCCGATGATCGGCCTGCTGCGCCGCAAGGCCGAGAAGATGGTCATGGACACCGCGCTGAAGGAGCTCAAGAAGCGGGCCGAGGGCTAACGCGTGCGGATCCTGCTGTTCACCGGCAAGGGGGGTGTCGGGAAGACCACGCTGGCCGCGGCCACCGGCGCCACCCTCGCCGCCCGCGGCAGGAAGACCCTCGTCGTGTCCACCGACCCGGCGCACTCCCTCGGTGACGCCTTCGGCCGCCCGCTCGGCGCCGAACCGTCCGAAGTGGACGCGCTGCTGTCCGGGGCGCAGGTCGATTCGCGCACGCTGGTGGACGCCACCTGGGCCGGGCTGCGCGGCCAGCTCAGGGCGGTGCTGTCCGGCGCGGGCCTGGACGACCTCGACGCCGAAGAGCTCACCGTGCTGCCCGGCGTCGACGAGCTGCTCGCGCTGACCGAGGTCCGCCGGCTGGCCGAGGACGGCCCGTGGGAGACCATCGTCGTCGACTGCGGCCCGACGGCCGAGACGTTGCGGCTGCTGTCCCTGCCCGAAGCCGTCTCCGGCTACCTGGCCCGCGCCTTCGGGCGCCGCGTCACCGAGCCGGTCCGCCGGCTCGGCGCCCACCTCGACGGCCTGCGCGCGCTGCTCACCGACCCGGCGGTGACGACGGTCCGGCTGGTCCTGACGCCGGAGCGGGTGGTCGTCGCCGAGGCGCGCCGCACGCTGAGCTCGCTGGCCCTGCGCGGGATCGCCGTCGACGGCCTGATCGCCAACCGCCTCATGCCCGCGCCCGGGATCTGGCGCGGCGGCGCCGCGTCGTGGCTGCGCACGCGGCGGACGCAGCAGGACGCCGTCCTCGCGGAGCTCGCCGCGGCCGGGATCGCGCCGGTCACCCGGGTCGAGCACCGCGCGGCCGAGCCGGTCGGGCTGCCCGCGCTGCTGGAGATCGCCGCCGAGCTGTACCGCGGCGGCGACCCGCTCGACGGTGACGGCACGCCCGTCACCCCGCTGCTGCGCGTGCGGCCCGCCACCGGCGGGTACACCCTGCGCGTCGCGATCCCGCTGACGCGGGACGCCGAGGTCGACCTCGCCCGCGTCGACGACGACCTGGCGATCACCGTGGACGGCTTCCGCAGGCTCATCGCCCTGCCGGAGCCGCTGCGGCCGTGCCGGATCACCGGCGCGGAATCCGACGCCGACGGCCTGGTCGTGCACCTGGCCGGGAACCGGGGACGCGGGTGAGCGAAGAGGACGAGGCCGCCGGACCGCGGCTCGCGGAGGAGATCCGCCTGCTCGCCGAGATGGTCGTGGAGAAGGCCGCGCCGTGGCTGGAGGGCGTTGTGGCCGCCGGCCACGGGGACCCTGACCAGGCGAAACCGGACGGCTCGGCGTGCGGCTGGTGCCCGCTGTGTGCGATCGTCGCCGTGGTGCGCGGTGAGCGTCCCGAATTCGCGGCCCGCTTGCTGGAACAGCTGGCGCAGCTCGTGGCGTTGCTCCGGGCGGTGCTCGCGGACCGCTGGGAGCCGGACGAGGGCGTGCACATGCCCGGGTTCCGGCCGCCGCCGCGGCCACCGGCGGACGCAGCGGTCCCGGTGCGGGTGCAGCACATCGCCGTCCGCCGGCGCGACGAGTGGGAGAGCTGAGTGCGGACGATAGGGGTGGACGTCGGCGGGACGAGTGTCCGGGCCGGCGTGGTGGACGAACGCGGCTCCCTGCTCGACACGGCCCGCGTCGCGACGCCGACCGAGGAAGGCGCGCTCGAGGACGCCATCGCGGGCGTCGTCGAGGACCTGCGCAACCGGCACGAAGTGGCCGGGGTCGGCCTCGCGGTGGCGGGTTTCGTGGCCCGCGACCGCCGGTCGGTGATGTTCGCCCCGCACCTGGCCTGGCGCGGCGCCCCGGTGGCGGACCGGATCGAAAAGCGCGTCGGCCTCCCGGTGCTGCTGGAGCACGACGTGAACGCGGCGATGGTGGGCGAGCACCGCTTCGGCGCGGCCCGCGGCGCCCACGTGGCGGCCCTGGTGGCCCTGGGCACGGGCATCGGAGCGGGCCTCCTGCTGGACGGCAAGCTGTTCCGCGGCGCGTACGGCGTGGCCCCGGAGCTCGGCCACCTGACGGTGGTTCGCGGAGGGCGCCCGTGCCCGTGCGGCAAGTACGGCTGCTGGGAGCGGTACTGCAGCGGAACGGCGCTGGCGGCGACGGCGGTGGAGCTGCTCGCGCGGCACCCGGGCCGTTCGACGGTGCTGGCGCCCCAGGTGGCGGGCGACCCGGGCTCGGTGACGGGCCGCCGGGTGGCGGGCGCGGCGCGCGACGGCGACCCGATCGCCCAGCTGGCGATGGCGGAGCTGGCCAAGTGGCTGGGCGAGGGCCTGGCACTGGTGGCGGACGTGTTCGACCCGGAGATCATCGTGATCGGCGGAGGGGTGTCGGAGTCGGCACCGTTGTTCTTGGACGAGGCCAGGGAGCACTACGCGGGCGCGATCACGGGGGCGCGGCACCGGCCGTTGGCTCGCATTCGCACTGCTCACCTGGGTGATGACACGGCGATCGTGGGCGCGGCGGCGTTGGCCCTGGAGGCGGCGAAGACCCCGGTCTGATTTTCTGCTGACCCCCGGGTGTGACCTTCGCTTGTGGACAGTTGCCCGGGTGCGGTGGCTCGCTCGCGCGGAACTGTCGGTGGTTCCCGGTAGCGTGGAAGACGGGGGCGGGCCCGCGAAGCCGGCTCACGTTTCGGCGAGCATCGCCCGGCCCGTTCGGCGGTCTTCTTCGCCACCCCGAAGCCCGATTGTGACTACGGCCGGCGGTGCCGCGTCAAGGCGGGAAAGATGCCTTGACCCGGCACCGCCGGCCGTGTTCTGGCTTCGGATCGGGGTTGCGGGGGGTGTGGGCCCCGTTCCTTCCGGTCCGTTTGCTGCCGTGGCTTTCCCGCGGGTCTGTCTCCTGCCGTGGCTGCTCCGAGGCCCGCAGCGCGGAGTACGCCTGCTTTCTCGCGGGTCCGTTTGCTGCCGTCGCTTTCCCGCGGGCGAAGCGGTGCGCGGCCGACCTGTGACACGCTGGGCGGGTGAGTGTCCCCGCCGCGAGCGTCTTCGTCCGCTGCTCCTGCGGGCACTTGCACTGGGGGCGCTATGGTGCCGCCGGCCTGCTGCTCGTCGACCCCGCGCGGGGGGTGCTCCTGCAGCGCCGGGCCTGGTGGGTGCACCACGGCCGTACCTGGGCGCTGCCCGGTGGGGCCATCGAGGCGGGCGAGACGGCCAAAGGGGCCGCCGCCCGTGAAGCCTTCGAGGAGGCTTCCGTCGCCGCCGAGGCCTTCCGCGCGGTCTCGGCGTCCGTGGTGGACCATGGGAACTGGAGCTACACCACCATCCTCGCCCTGGCCGACGGCGCCGAGGCTCGGGTGGCCAACACCGAAAGTGCGGAGGTGCGCTGGGTGGATCCCGACGACGTCCCCGGTTACCCCCTGCACCGCGACTTCGCCGCCGCCTGGCCGGACCTGCGGGACCGGGTCGGGCAGGAGCTGGTCCTGGTCGTCGACGGCGCCAACGTCGTCGGGTCGCGGCCGGACGGCTGGTGGCGTGACCGGCACGGTGCCGCCGAGCGCCTCCGTGACCAGCTCGCCAAGCTCGCCGAAGCCGGGGTGCCGGATCCGGACGACGCCGCCGTGACGTGGTGGCCGCGGGTCATCCTGGTCGTCGAGGGCAAGGCCAAGCACGTCACGTCGACGCCGGGTGTCGAGGTCGTTGCCGCGGACACCGACGGCGACTCGAAGATCGTCGAGGTCGTCGCGCAGCAACCGGGAAAGATCCTCGTCGCCACGGCTGACCGGGAGCTCAAGGGGCGGGTCGAGGCCCTCGGCGCGTCGATCCTCGGCCCCGGCACCCTCCGCACCCGGCTGGACGCGCTCTAATCCTTCGCGATCCCGTCGCGCATTTCGGCGACCAGCGACGCCACGACGGCCTTCAGGCTGCCCTTGTGCCGCTCCGCCACCGCCCGCTGCCGCCGGTAGCTCGGCCCGTACCGCAGGATCGACTCGACGTCGCGCAGCTCGGCCACACAGTCCAGGCGCCGTGCCACCGGCTCCAGCCGGTCCAGCAGGTCGGCCACGTCGTCGGTGACCAGGCGCTCGCGCCCGGCCGCGTCCAGGATGACGATCGCGTCGGTGCCGTAGCGGGCCGCGCGCCACTTGTTCTCCTGGACGTGCCACGGCGGCAGCGTCGGCAGGATCTCGCCGTCTTCGAGACGCTCCACGAAGTCGTCGACCAGGCACTGCGTCAGCGCCGCGATCGCGCCGACCTCCTCCAGCGTCGGCAGGCCGTCGCAGACGCGCATCTCGATCGTGCCGAGCTTCGGCGACGGGCGGATGTCCCAGCGGATCTCCGAAAAGCTGTCGATCACGCCGGTGGTGAACATGTCCTCGACGTAGCTCTCCAGCTCGGCCCACTTCCGGAACTGGAACGGCAGCCCGGCCGTCGGCAGCTGCTGGAACATCAGCGCCCGGTTCGACGCGTACCCGGTGTCCTCGGCGCCCCAGTACGGCGAAGACGCCGACAGCGCCTGCAGGTGCGGCGCGTAGTTGAGCAGCGCGTCGAGGACCGGCAGCACCTTCTCGCGGTGGTCGACCCCGACGTGGATGTGGACGCCGTAGATCAGCATCTGCCGCCCCCACCACTGGGTCCGGTCGATCAGCTTGGCGTAGCGCTCCTTGTCGGTGACCTTCTGCTGGTACCAGTTCGAGAACGGGTGCGTCCCGGCCGAGAACATCTCGACGCCGAGCGGGTCGGCGACGCCGTGCACGACGTCGAGCGAGTCGTTCAGGTCGGCCTTGATCTCGGCGATCGTGCCGCAGACGCCGGTGATGATCTCGATCGTGTTGAGCAGCAGCTCCTGCTTGATCTTCGGGTGCTCGGCCTGCCCGTCAGGCCGGACGGCCTCGAGGATCTGCTCGGCCACCGAGGACAGCTCGCCGCTGCGGCGGTCCACCAGGCCGAGCTCCCACTCCACGCCGACGGTCGATCGCCGCGAAGGGCTGAACTCGATGTGCATCGCCGTGGGAGATCAGACCTGGGCGCCGGTGCTGGGATCGGCCCCCGGGGGCGGACCCTGCCGGACGCGGAGCAGCAGCAGCGCGATCGCCGTCGCGAGCGCGAGGATGCCCAGCGGCGTCGCCACCGTCGGGCCGACGCCGATCGCGCCGGGCAGGATCAGCAGGAACAGCCCGGCCAGGAACAGCAGCAGGATGAGGAACGCGCCCATCTTCGGCCGGGGCAGCGGCGGCGGCTCCGGCGGGACGTAGTGCTCGTCGTCGTCCGCCGGGTCGTCGGAGAACATCGTGGTGTCCCACGTCGTGCCGCCGGACCGCCAGCCGGGCTCCGGCGGGGTGTCCACGGCCGGCGGCTCGGGAGACCGCTCCGGCGCCTTCCGCGGCTCGCTCCCCGCGCCGGCGCCGGTGGCACCGGGGGCCTCTGCGGTGTCCGCGGTGTCGGCGGTGTCCTCTTCGGGGAGCCCGAACCCGCCGGCCCGCAGGTCGGCGACGATTTCGGCGAACGTCGCGTCGACGTCCTCCGGCCCGTCCTTCCCCCGGCTCATGCGGTCTCCTCCGGCTGGGCGGCGCGCGCCTTCGCGAACTCGACGCTGCGCGTGAAGATCACCTCGGCGTCGTTGTCCTGCGTCGCCACGTGGTAGCTGTTCTCCAGCACCACCTCGGTGACGTCGGTGCTCGAGACGCCCTGCAGCACCAGCTGCGAGTTCACCGGCTCGACGACGTGGTCGACCGACGAGTGCAGCAGCAGCACCGGCTGCGTCACCTTCGCCAGGTCGGCGCGTACGACGGCCCACAGCTTCGCCAGGCTCGCCGCGGCCCGCACCGGCGTGCGCGGGTAGGCCAGCTCCGTCTCGCCCGGCTTCTTGATGTCGTTCGCGATCGCCGGCACCGACGGGACGATCTTCCCCAGCACCGGCAGCAGCTTCGTGTCCCACTTCAGCCGCGTCACCGACGGGTTGACCAGGACGATCCCGGCGATCCGGTCGCCGAACTCCTCGGCCAGGCGCAGGGTGAGCGTGCCGCCCATCGAGAGGCCGCCGACGAAGACGGTCTTGCACGTCGAGAGCAGCGCGAGCAGGGCTTCGCGGACGGCGCCGTACCAGTCTTCCCACGTCGTGCGGTTGAGGTCCGGCCAGCGGGTCCCGTGGCCCGGCAGCAGCGGGCAGCGCACCGTGAACCCGGCCTCGGCCAGGTGGTCACCCCAGGCCCGCATGCTCGCCGGGGTACCGGTGAACCCGTGGCAGAGCAGGAACCCGGTATCGGCCGAACCGGTGTGGCCGAACGGTTCCGCGCCGGCGAGCACGCCCATGCGATCGCCTTCCGTGTGAGCGGGGCAGTCCCTCCATGCTCTCACGCCCGGCGGACGTTGTGGGGCTCCGCCCGGGCCCGGAATTCGCTGTGAGATCGATCGCTGCCGAAGCGGTAACCGGGTGGTCCGCGTTGTGCGGTTGCCGCCGGTGTTCGTAGGCTGTTCGTCTCGGGTGAACAGGGGCTGCGCTGCGATGGAGGACTGAGGCACCGGTGCTGTACTGGCTCATGAAGTGGGTGTTCATCGGACCGCTGCTCAAGACGCTGTGGCCGACCAAGGTCGTCGGCGCCGAGAACATCCCCGAGACGGGCGGCGCGATCCTGGCCGGCAACCACCTGGCGGTCGCCGACTCCTTCTTCATGCCGCTGCGGGTCAAGCGCAAGGTGACCTTCCCGGCGAAGTCGGAGTACTTCACCGAGCCCGGCTTCAAGGGCACCCTCAAGAAGTGGTTCTTCACCGGCGTCGGCCAGTTCCCGATCGACCGTTCCGGCGGCAACGCCGCGCAGGCCGCGCTCGACACGGCGATCCGCCTGGTCAAGGCCGGCCACCTGCTCGGCATCTACCCGGAGGGCACCCGGTCCCCGGACGGCCGGCTCTACAAGGGCAAGACCGGCGTCGCCCGGATCGCCCTGGAGTCCGGCGGCGTGGTGGTCCCGGTGGCGATGATCGGCACCGACAAGGTCAACCCGATCGGCTCCAAGATGTGGTGGCCGCGCCGTCTCGAGGTCCGTTTCGGCAAGCCCCTCGACTTCTCGCGTTACGAGGGCCTCTCGGGTGACCGCTTCATCGAGCGGTCCATCACGGACGAGATCATGTACGCGCTCATGGAGCTGTCCGGCCAGGAGTACGTCGACATCTACGCGGCGAAAGCGAAGGAACTCCTGGCTGCGGAGGCAGCCGGCGTGAAGCCAAAGGTGCCTGCTCAGCCTGCCGCGCGCGACGCGGCCCGGGTCCCCGAATCGAAGGTCGGCTGACCCACTACTGTTCACCAGTGCGTTTTTTCTACGACACCGAGTTCATCGAAGACGGCGTGACCATCGATCTGGTGTCGATCGGAGTGGTGGACGAACGCGGCCGCGAGTTCTACGCGGTCTCGACGGAGTTCGACCCGGCTCGCGCGGGCGCCTGGGTCCGCGACAACGTCCTGGACAAGCTGCCCTCACCGGCGGACCCGGCCTGGCGGAGCCGGGAGAAGATCCGCGCCGACCTGCTCGAGTTCTTCGGCAAGCCGCCCGGCGGCATCGAGCTGTGGGCCTGGTTCGCGGCGTACGACCACGTGGCGCTGGCCCAGCTCTGGGGCCCGATGCCCGCCCTGCCGCGGCAGCTGCCGCGGTTCACCCGCGACCTGCGTCAGCGCTGGGAGGACGCGGGCAAGCCGAAGCTCCCGGCCGCCCCCACCGACCAGCACGACGCCCTCGCGGACGCGAAGCACAACCTGGCCCGCTGGGAAGTCATCGAGGAGTACTTCCACCGCCGCTGAGGCGGGCGGCGATGCCGTCGAGCAGGAATTCGAGGCCGATCCGGAAGGTTTCCCCGGCGTCCAGGTGCGGGCCGTCGCGGACCATCGACTCCACCGCGGGGAACCGCCCCGAGGCGAAGGTGCGCTCCAGGTACGGGCCGTAGGCGGCCTGCCACTGCCGCCTGTCCAGCCCGCTGGTCCGCTCGGCCCGCCGCTCGCCGACCTCCCGCCGCACCGCGCCGATCACGTACGCGTTGACCGCGGAGATCGCCGGCACGGCGGTGTCGAGGTCGAGGTCCGTCAGCCCGGTGAGCACGGCGTTCCCGCTGGCCAGGGTGTTCGGCCCGAGCTGCGGCCGTCCGCCGAGCAGGTCGGCCAGCCACTCGTGCCGGTGCACGGCCCGGCGGACGGTTTCGGCGTGCGAGCGCAGCACCTCGCGCCAGCCGTCGCCCTCCGGCCGGATCCCGGCGTAGACCGCGTCGACCATCAGGTCGAGCAGCTCCTCCTTGGTGTCGATGTAGCCGTACAGCCGCATCGGCCCGACGTCCAGCGCACCGGCGACCTTGCGCAGCGACACCGCGTCCAGGCCGTCCGCGTCGGCCAGCCGCACCGCCGCCCGGACGATCGCCTCCCGGCTCAGCGGCGCCGGCGCCGGCCGCTCCGGCGGCTCGGGTCGTTCCCACACCAACATGCCGCGGACGATACATCGGCTGTCGCGATACAGTGTATTTGGAGATACAGCGTATCGAAGGGGACGACGATGAAGATCGCCATCATCGGAGCCGGCATGGGCGGCCTGGCCCTGGCCCGGGTCCTGCACGTCCACGGCATCGACGCGGCCGTGTACGAGCGCGAACCCGCGCGCGGGGCCCGCGACCAGGGCAGCATGCTCGACATCCATTCCGGGCAGCGCGCGCTGCGCGAAGCCGGCCTGCTCGAGCAGTTCTTCGCGATCGCCCGCGGCGAGGGTCAGGACATGCGCCTGCTCGAGCCGGACGGAACCCTGCTGCTGCAGGAGGACACCCCCGACGACGCCCCGCTCCTGCGTCCCGAGGTGGACCGCGCCGACCTGCGCACCTTGTTGCTGGATTCGCTGCCGGAGGGCGCGGTGCGTTGGGGGCACGCGTTCGAGTCCGCGGCGGACGGCGTGGTGCGCTTCGCCGACGGCGGGAGAGCGCGGTACGACCTGCTGGTCGGCGCGGACGGCGCGAACTCCCGGGTCCGCGCGCTGCTGACGGACGCCCGCCCGGCCCACCTCGGCCAGAACGTGGTCGAGCTGGGCATCCCGGACATCGACCGCACGCACCCGAAGCTGGCGGCGATGGTCGGCCGCGGCAACTACTGGGTCTTCGGCGACGGGATTTCCCTGTCGGCCCAGCGCAACGGCGACGGCCGCGTCCGCATCGGCATCAGTTTCTACAACACACCGGAGGACTGGTTCACCACGAGCGGCCTCCGGTTCGACGACCCCGCTGCGGTCCGCGCGCGGCTGATCGAGCTGCTGCCGGGCTGGAGTCCGGAGATCACGGCGCTGATCGAGGCGAGCGACGACCGGGTGCGGCCGCGGACGCTGACGACGCTCCCGGTGGGCTTGACGTGGGAATCACGCCCGAACGCGACCCTGCTCGGCGACGCGGCCCACCTGATGCCCCCGGTGGGGGAGGGGGCGAACATGGCTTTGCTGGACGGCGCGCTGCTGGCCCTGGCGTTGGTGGCACACCCGGAAGACCAGGCGGCGGCGATCGAGGAGTACGAGAAGGAGATGTTCGAGCGCACCGGCACGGCGGCCCGGATGTCGGCGGGGATGCAGGAACTGCTGATGTCCCCGGACGCGGCTCAGCGGTTGCTGGAGTTCTTCCAGCCGGGGTGAGGCTGTGGTGGCGGCCGGGTGGGGTGCGGCCGCTGCGAACGAAAACTGTCGGTGCCTGGCGGTAACGTGAAAACCGGGGATCCCCCGGGCGGGGACCCCCGAGTGGTGCGCAGTTGGCCGACCGGGCTCGGGGGTAGAGCGGCTGCGCAGGACTCTCGTCGCCTTCGCGCGTCGCAGCCTGGCGCTGCCGCAGCCCGCTGACGCCGCAGCCCGCTGACGCCGGATTCGCCGGGGCCCGAGCGGCGGCGCCGCTCGGGCCAAACGCTTGAAGCTTTCAGTCGAGAGCCTCACCGCCGTGGCTCCGGGGCAGCCCGCACCGCCAGGCCCAAGGGGACCTTCCGGCTGCGGCTCCGCGCCGCTGGGCCGGAGCTGGACTTCCGGCAGCCCGCGCGCTGCGGGAGCCCAAGCGGACCATTGGGCGGCGCGGCTCCGCGTCGCCCGCGCGCCGCGAAGCCCAGGCCGGACCTTCGGTCAGCCCGCACCGCCAGGCCCAAGCGGGCCTTCCGGCAGCGGCTCCACACCGCTGGGCCGGAGCTGGGCTTCCCGACAACCCGCGCTCCGCGCAGCCCGCGCGCTGCGGGAGCCCAAGCCGGACTTTCCGCAGCGCACCCCATGGAGCAGCGAACCCGAGCCCGCGCCCTCAGCGCCGCGCCCGCACCGCCGAAGCCAGCTCGTCCAGCAGCGGCGCCGTGTCGTCCCAAGCCAGGCACGCGTCCGTGATCGACTGCCCGTAGGTCAGCTCCGAAGCCCGCCCCAGCGAAAGCTCCTGCCGGCCGCCCGTCAGGAAGCTCTCCATCATCAGCCCCGAAATCCCGCGTTCACCAGCCGCAAGGCGCGCCGCCAGCTCGGACACCACCACGCCCTGGCGCACGTGGTCCTTGCCGCTGTTGCCGTGGGAAGCGTCGATGATCACCCGCTCCGGCAGGCCCGCCTTCGCCAGCCGGGCCAGCGTGTCCGCGACGGATCCGGCGTCGTAGTTCGGCCCGCCGTTGTGGCCCCGCAGGATCACGTGGCAGTCCGGGTTGCCCGACGTCGTCAGCAGCGCCGCCAGGCCGTCGGTGTTGATGCCCGGGAACACGTGGCTCGCCGCCGCCGCTCGGGTGGCGTCGATCGCCACCTGGACGTCGCCCTCGGTCGAGTTCTTGATGCCCACCGGCATCGACAGCGCGCTGCACAGCTGGCGGTGCACCTGGCTCGCCGCCGTGCGCGCGCCGATCGAACCCCACGTCACGATGTCCGCGATGAACTGCGGCGTGATCGGGTCGAGGAACTCGCAGCCCACCGGCAACCCCAGCTCGGACACGTCGAGCAGCAGCCGGCGCGCCATCCGCAGGCCCTTGTTGACGGCGAACGTGCCGTCCAGGTCCGGGTCGTTGATCAGGCCCTTCCAGCCCAGCGTCGTGCGCGGCTTCTCGAAGTACACGCGCATCACGATGTGCAGCTCGCCGCGCAGCTCCTCGGCCTTCGCCGCCAGACGGCGGGCGTAGTCGAGGGCCGCTTCGGGGTCGTGGACCGAGCACGGGCCGACCACCACGAGCAGGCGGTCGTCGCGGCCTTCGAGGATGTCGACCGTTTCGGCGCGGCCGTGGCGCACCACCTTCGCGACGGCCGCGTCGACCGGATGGTCTTCGCGCAGCAGCGCGGGCGAAATGAGCGGACTGATCGAGGTGGTGCGCGCGGCGTCGAGGGCACCGATGGTGGCCGGTCCGGCGGAGAGCGTCATGGCGGGGGTGTTCCTTCCTGGTGGACACCGACCCGCGGGGGACTCGCCGAGCCGGTTTCGAAATCCGGCTCGGGGTGGGAGGTCAGCGCAGGTTCACGCCGCCGTGCCCACCCGGGGCCGGCTTCGTAAACCAGAAATAGCGCTGCACGGCGCCAAGGTAGCACAGCGGTCACGCGGACCGATCCGGCAGGTGGTACGGGCTGCACCGATCAAGACGAGAGCCGCTACGCTGGCGTCCGACGAAATGTGACTGTCATCTCCCGAGAACAGACGGAGGCTTCTCATGCGTGTCGGTGTGCTGACCGGCGGCGGCGACTGCCCGGGGCTCAACGCGGTGATCCGCGCGGTGGTGCGCAAGGGCATCGAGGTGCACGGCTGGGACTTCGTGGGCTTCCGCAACGGCTGGAACGGCCCCCTCACCGGCGACAGCCGCCCGCTGGGCCTGAACGACGTCGAGGACATCCTCACCCGCGGCGGCACCATCCTGCGGTCCTCGCGCACCAACCCGTACAAGGTCGAGGGCGGCGTCGAAAAGATCAAGCAGGTCCTCGCCGACCAGGGTGTCGACGCGCTGGTCGCGATCGGCGGCGAGGACACCCTCGGCGTCGCGAAGCGGCTGACCGACGACGGCGTCGGCGTCGTGGGTGTACCCAAGACGATCGACAACGACCTGGGCGCCACCGACTACACCTTCGGCTTCGACACCGCGGTCTCCATCGCGACCGAGGCGATCGACCGGCTGCACACCACGGCCGAGTCGCACCACCGCGCGCTCGTGGTCGAGGTCATGGGCCGGCACGCCGGCTGGATCGCGCTGCACTCCGGCCTGGCCGGCGGCGCGAGCGTCATCCTGGTGCCGGAGAAGCACTTCAACGTCGACCAGGTCGTTTCCTACGTCGAGAGCCGCTTCGAGAAGGAGTACGCGCCGATCATCGTCGTCGCCGAGGGCGCGCTGCCCGAGGGCGGCGAGGAGAAGCTGCTCACCGGCGAGAAGGACGCCTTCGGGCACGTCCGCCTCGGCGGCATCGGCACCTGGCTGGCCGACGAGATCGCCCACCGCACCGGCAAGGAGTCCCGCGCGGTGGTCCTGGGCCATGTCCAGCGCGGCGGCACCCCGACCGCCTACGACCGCGTCCTGGCCACCCGCTTCGGCCTCCACGCGGTCGACGCGGTCGCGGACGGCGACTTCGGCGTGATGGTCGCCCTCAAGGGCACGGACATCGTCCGCGTGAAGCTGTCCGAGGCGACGGCCGAGCTGAAGACGGTCCCGGAAGAGCGCTACCAGGAAGCCGAAGTCTTCTTCGGCTGAGTTCCCCGCCGAAGGGCCGCTCCGGGAAATCCCGGGGCGGCCCTTCGCGCGTTCAGGGCCGCTGCCGCACCGCGTCGACGATGCCCTGGCCGACCACCACCCCGGTCCCGGCGCCGACGTAGGCGAAGGTGACCGGGTCGAACAGGAACTCGTTCTGGTTGCCGATCCCGTGCTCGGTCGTGCTGCCCCAGCTGATGCCGACGACGGTCCGGCCGGTCGCGTCCTTCGCGCCGGTGTGGACGACCAGGCCGGGCACCTTCGCCACGGCCTCGTAGAGGGCGGCCCGCACCGCCGGGCGCAGGTAGCCCTCGGCCAGCTCGACGACCTCGTTGCCGAGGTCGTGCACGGTGTCGCCTTCGCCGTGGGTGCTCCGGAGCAGGTGGGCGAGCATGGCGTCGGCGTCGGTGGGCAGGTCCGCCGGAGCGGCCGGGTGCGGCACGCACCGGTTCGTCACCGTCCGCCCGTGGCTCTCCTGCTGCACGCGCTTCCCGTCGCGGCAGCCCGCGAGCGAAGCTTCGTGGCCGTACAGGAACACCAGCCCATCGTGGGTCCCGTCCACCGACGCCCACGTTTCGTTCTCGCGGCCGTCCGCGAGCCGTGTCCTCGTGTAGACGAACTGGTCCGGCCGCGGGACGAAGTCCGGCAGCGCGCGGGCCTTCGCGGCCGCGGTGTACAGGATCTGCACCGGATCGGTCGCCGGGGGAGCGGGCGGAACCGGCCGGACGGCCTCCTCGGCCGGCGCGAGCACGACGACGGCGGCGACCGCCGCGGCGAGCCCGGCCGCGGTCACCCCGCCCCACAGCGCACGCCGGTGCCGGGGACGGGCCGCGGCCGCGAGCAGCTCGGCCCGCTTCCGGGCCAGGTCCTCGTGCGCGGGAAGTCCGGCGGACCCCGCGAAATCGCGGAGCAGCTGCATCTCATCCATGGTTGGAGACCTCCTCGGGCGCCAGCGCGACGCGGACTTTCCGGCGGGCCCGGTTCAGCCGCGACCGGACGGTGCCGACCGGGATCCCCAGCGCCGCCGCGACCTCCTCGTAGGTCAGGCATTCCCAGGCGATCAGCAGCAGGACGTCGCGGTCCCCGCTCCCCAGCCCGGCCAGCGCGGCGGCCAGCCGGTCGTTCATCGCCTGCGCCGTGACGCGCTCGGCAACCCGGTCCGCGTGCCCGTCCTCCTCGGCGGGCGGCCCGAGCGCGGCCCGCAGCCGGTATTCGCGGGCCTCCTCGCGACGGCGTTGCCCGACGAGGTTTGTCGCGATGCCGTAGAGCCACGGCCGCGCGCTCGGGAACGCCGGGTCGTAGCGGGCGCGCCCGCCGAACGCGATCAGGAACGTCTCGCCCATCAGGTCGTCGGCGGCTTGGCCACCGAGCCGCCGGGCGAGGTAGCGATGGATGTGCGGGGCATGGCGGTCGAAGACCACCGCGAACCGCTCGGGGTGCGCCAGCGACGCGGTGATGACGTCCGCGTCGTCCCCGGTTTCACCTGGTGAACTCAATGAACCGCCTGCCTGTCGTGAGGCCATCTGCCCGTTGTTGGCGGAACGGGCGGTTCGGGTTCACGGCCTAGATGCGGGCCAGCCGCTCCAGCACGCCGACGGCGGCGGCGATGTCGCCGGTGAGCGGCCGGTCGTCGACGCCCGGGTCCAGGACGGCGGACGCGGCCTCGAAGGCGTCGCGCACCGGCAGCTCCACCAGGTCCGCCTCCCGCATCCGCAACGCCCGGACCGCCGCCACTAGCTCGCACGCCAGCACCTGCTGGTACGCCGAACACGCCGCGGTCGCCGCGCGGGCGGCCTGGGTCGAGAAGCTCGCGTGGTCCTCGATGCCGCGGGACACCACCGCCGTGCCGAGCGTGGCCGGCAGCGCCGCCTGGCGCAGCTCCGTCAGCGCGTCGTGCGCCACGTACTCCAGGATCATCACGCCCGAGCTGCCCGGCGGCCCGGCCGCCAGGAACGGCCGCAGCCCGGTGAACTCCGGCTCCACCAGGTCGCCGAGCCGCGCCACCGACAGCTCCGCCACCTGGTGCACGGTCGCCCGGGCCTGGTCCAGCGCCGTCGAGACGTACGCGGTGTGGAAGTGCGCGTGGTGGTAGGCGTCGCCGTGCACCGTCGAGATCATCGGGTTCTCGGTGCTCGCGTTGATCTCGACGGCGAGGACGTCCCGCAGGTAGTGGATCGCGTCCAGCGCCGGGCCCTGGACCTGCGGGAACGCCCGCAGCCCGAACGGGTCCTGGAGCCGGCGTCCCGGCTTCGGCGTCTGGTGCATGCCCAGCAGGCGCCGCATCTCCGCCGCGCAGGCGACCTGCCCCGCGTGCGGACGCGCTTCGTGCACCGGCGTCGCGTACGCCTCGGGGTTGCCGTCGAGGGCGACGTACGTCAGCGCCGCGACGGCGTGGCTCGCCCGCGTCAGCGTGTCCAGCCGCATCGCGGCGAGGGTCGCCTCGGCGAGCGTGGCCGCGTTGCTGCTCATGAACGCCAGCGCGTCCCCCGCCCGCACCGGTACCGGCGGCACGTGCCCGGTGACCCACGGCCGTTCGCCGGTGAGCGCCAGCGCCGCCTCGGCCAGCGGGGCCAGGTCGCCGGTGCCGATCGCGCCGAGCCGGTGCACCAGTGGCCGCGCGCCGGTGCGGACCGCGTCGGCCAGCGCGCCGATCAGCTCGGGGCTGATCCCGGACCGCCCGGCCAGGAGCTGGTTGAGCCGGATCAGCAGCATCGCCCGCACGTGCCCCGGCGGCATCTCGTCGCCGCTGCCGCCGGCGTGGCTGCGCAGCAGCCGCAGGCCGTGCTCGACAGAGCTTTCGACGGAGTCGTCCTTGTTGGCCCCGACGCCGGTGGTCCGGCCGTAGACCACCCGGCGCGTGCTGAGTTCTTCGGCGAGCTTCCACGCGTGCTCGGCGCCGCGCAGCGCGGCGATCGAGACGTCGATGCCCAGCGGGCCCTCGGTGCGCGCCGCGGTCACGACGTCCGCGCAGCGCAGGGTCCGGCCGTCCACCCGGATCAACGGCAGCCCTCCTTTCCGGCTGCCCTCACTATGCGGTCAGGGCGACGGCGGCTGCCAGGGGGGCAGCGTCCAGTCCCAGTGCGGGACGGGTTCGTGCGGGTTTGGCTCGGCGCCCGGCGCGGAGAAGATCACGGCCAGCCGGCTGCCCCATTCGAGGTAGCCGGCGAAGGCGGCGCGGAACTCGGGGTCGCCGGGCAGGCCGGCCTCGTCGGCGGCGTCGAGCAGCAGGTTCACCCACCGGCGGCGCTGGGCTTCGGTGATGCCGCGGCCGAGGTGGCGGCCGACCATGTGGGCGTGCCCGCCGTGGCTCGCGGAGTACTCGGCCGGCCCACCGAAGACCTCGCCGAGCCAGACCGCGACGTGCTTCGGGTGGTCCGGGTCCATGCCGCGGAAGACCGGTTCGAGCAGCGGGTCTTCGAGGACGTGGCCGTAGAAGATCGTCAGCAGCTTCACGAGCGCTTCGTGGCCGCCCGCCCATGCGTAGAGGGTGGGCGGCGGCGGGGTTTCTGGCACGATCACCGGATCAGGCAACCAGGGGCGGCCCGGCCGGGCAACCACGTACTTTCCGGTGCGTAGGGGGAGCGGGATGAAGCGGTACCACTGTGCGACGGAACTGGCGGTCGACCTGATCGGCGGGAAGTGGAAGCCGGTGATCCTCGCCCACCTCAAGGAGGGCGCCCACCGCTACGGCGAACTGCGGCGCCGGATGCCCGGGGTGAGCGAGAAGATGCTGACCCAGCAGCTGCGCGAGCTGGTGGCGGAGGGCATCGTCCGCCGCGAGGAGTTCGACGGCCGGGTCCCGCACGTCGAGTACCACCTGACGGCGGTGGGGGACGAGCTGCGGCCGGCGTTGACGGCGTTGTACGAGTGGGGCGAGCGCCGCGCGGCGGAGCGGGGCATCGCGTTCGGCTGACGCTCAGCTCTCCTCCAGCCGCCGTTCCAGGGCGTCGAGCCGGTCCGACCAGAACCGGCGGTAGGGCGCCAGCCAGGCGTCGACCTCGGCGAGGGGGTCCGGCCGCAGCGCGTAGCACCGCCGCTGCGCCGCCACCCGCACCGTCACCAGGCCGGCTTCGCGCAGCACCCGCAGGTGCTTGGACACCGCGGGCTGGCTGAGCTCCAGCTGCTCGACGAGCTCGCCGACCGAGCGCTCGCCGTCGCGCAGCAGGTCGAGGATGGTCCGGCGCCGGGGCTCGGCGAGGACGTCGAAAGTCTGCATCACCCCTGAAATGTGCTCCGCCGGGCATATTCCTGTCAAGGAATGTGGATCTGCCATGGTCTGAACCATTGACCTAGTGGTCTAGTCCACTTACGGTGAGTGTGGTCCCCACCACTCCGGCACCGACGCCGTGAGTAATTCCCGGGAGGGAGAACGCATGTCCCGTTTCCGCAGGAAAAGCTTCTCGGCCCTGTTGACCGTGGCCGCCGCCGCGGGTCTCGTCGCGGGCGGGGTCACCGCCCCGGCCGCGACCGCCGCGACCGAGACCGCGCAGGCCTCCGTCGGCAAGGTGGTCGGCTACTTCACCGAATGGGGCGTCTACGACCGCAACTACCACGTCAAGAACATCGAGACGTCGGGCTCGGCGAGCAAGCTGACCCACATCAACTACGCCTTCGGCAACGTGACGAACGGCGGCTGCGCGCTCGGCGACGCCTACGCCGACTACCAGAAGACCTACGACGCCGCGGGCAGCGTCGACGGCGTCGCCGACACCTGGGACCAGCCGCTCGCGGGCAGCTTCAACCAGCTCAAGAAGCTGAAGGCCAAGCACCCCGGCCTCAAGGTCATCTGGTCCTTCGGCGGCTGGACCTGGTCGGGCGGCTTCGGGCAGGCGGCGAAGAACCCCACGGCGTTCGCGAACTCCTGCTACAACCTGGTCAACGACCCGCGCTGGGCCGGCGTCTTCGACGGCATCGACATCGACTGGGAGTACCCCAACGCCTGCGGCCTGAGCTGCGACACCAGCGGCGCGGCGGCGTTCAAGAACCTGATGAGCGCGCTGCGGGCGAAGTTCGGCTCGAAGCTGGTCACCGCGGCGATCACCGCCGACGGCACCGGCGGCGGCAAGATCGACGCGGCCGACTACGGCGGCGCCGCGCAGTACGTCAACTGGTACAACGTGATGACCTACGACTACTTCGGCGCGTGGGCCGCGCAGGGCCCGACGGCCCCGCACTCGCCGCTGACGTCGTACGCGGGCATCCCGACCGCCGGGTTCTACTCCGACGCGGCGATCCAGAAGCTCAAGAGCAAGGGCGTCCCGGCGAGCAAGCTGCTGCTGGGCATCGGCTTCTACGGCCGCGGCTGGACCGGCGTCACGCAGAGCGCCCCGGGCGGCACGGCGACCGGCCCGGCGCCCGGCAAGTACGAGCAGGGCATCGAGGACTACAAGGTGCTCAAGACGTCCTGCCCGGCCACCGGCACCGTCGCGGGCACCGCGTACGCCAAGTGCGGCAGCAACTGGTGGAGCTACGACACGCCCTCGACGATCGCGGGCAAGGTCTCCTACGCCAGGACCCAGGGCCTGGGCGGCGCGATGTTCTGGGAGCTCTCCGGTGACACCACGAACGGCGAGCTGATCACCGCCGTCGCCAAGTAACCCCGGCGGGGGCACCGGCGGAAACTGTCGGTGCCCCCGTTTACTGTCGTCCGCGTGAAGTTCAGCGGATTCGGCGAGTACGCCGTCGACTTCTTCGACGGCCTCGTGGAGGACAATTCCAAGCCCTACTGGGACGACCACGTCGAGACCTACAAGTCCGACGTCCGGGCCCCGATGGAAGCACTGCTGGCCGAGCTGGCCCCCGAGTTTTCCGACGGTTTCGGCGAGCCCAAGGTGTTCCGCCCCTACCGGGACGTCCGGTTCGCCAAGGACAAGACGCCGTACAAGACCCACTGCGGCGGGGTGATCGAGCAGGGCCGCGGCGGCGGCGCCTACTACGTCGAGGTCGGGCCGGAGGGCCTGCGCGTCGGCGGCGGCTGCTTCTACCTGGCCTCCGACCAGGTCGCCCGGTTCCGCAAGGCGGTCGACACGGACCTGCACGGCGAAGCGCTGCAGAAGATCCTCGCCAAGCTGGAGCGCGCCGGCTGGGAGGTCAAGGGCGACCGCCTGAAGTCGAAGCCGCGCGGTTTCGACGCCGACCACCCGCGCCTCGACCTGCTGCGCTACCGCTCGGTGTACGCCGTGCGCGGCTGGGAGCCCGACGACGTCCTGCACGAGCGGGGCGCCTTCGACCGGGTCCGGAAGGCCTGGCGGCAGCTGCGCGAGTTCAACGAATGGGCCCGTGACCGGGTCGGCCCGAGCGAACAGCCACGTCGCTGACCGTGACCTGACGGCACAGGTTTCTGAACATCTTCTTGAACATTCGGGATCGGTACAGACGAACGCGCGAAGAGGGACTACGCTGTGCGGACGTGAGCCGACGCGCGAAGATCGTTTGTACCCTGGGCCCCGCCACCGCCACACCGGAGAAGATGCGGGCGCTGGTCGACGCGGGCATGGACGTGGCCAGAATGAACTTCAGCCACGGCAGCCACAGCGACCACAAGGAGGTCTACGACCTCATCCGGTCCGCGGCCGCCGAGAGCGGGCGGGCGGTCGGCGTCCTCGCCGACCTGCAGGGCCCGAAGATCCGCCTGGGCACCTTCGCCGGCGGACCGGTCGAGTGGCACAACGGCGACATCGTCCGGATCACCGTCGAGGACGTCGCCGGCACCCACGACCGGGTCTCGACCACCTACAAGGGCCTGGCGAAGGACGCCAAGCCCGGTGACCGCCTGCTCGTCGACGACGGCAAGGTCGGCCTGGTGGTCCGCAAGGTCGAGGGCCCGGACGTGGTCTGCGAGGTCACCGAGGGCGGCCCGGTCAGCAACAACAAGGGCGTCTCGTTGCCGGGCATGGACGTCTCCGTGCCGGCGCTGTCCGAGAAGGACATCGAGGACCTCGAGTTCGCCCTCGAACTGGGTGTCGACTTCATCGCCCTGTCCTTCGTCCGCTCGCCGGCCGACATCGACCTGGTCCACCAGGTGATGGACCGGGTCGGCAAGGGGCGGCTGCCGGTCGTCGCCAAGATCGAGAAGCCCGAAGCCGTCTACAACCTCGAAGCCATCGTGCTGGCCTTCGACGCGGTGATGGTCGCCCGCGGCGACCTCGGCGTCGAGCTGCCGCTGGAGCAGGTCCCGCTGGTGCAGAAGCGCGCCATCCAGATCTGCCGCGAGAACGCGAAGCCGGTCATCGTCGCGACGCAGATGCTCGAGTCGATGATCAACAACTCCCGGCCGACCCGCGCCGAGGCCTCCGACGTCGCGAACGCGGTCCTCGACGGCACCGACGCGGTGATGCTGTCCGGCGAGACCAGCGTCGGGCGCTACCCGATCGAGACCGTGCAGACCATGGGCCGGATCGTCGAGGCGGTCGAGACCGACTCGCCGATCGTGCCGCCGCTGTCGCACGTCCCGCGCACCAAGCGCGGCGTGATCTCCTACGCCGCCCGCGACATCGGCGAGCGGCTCAACGCGAAGGCCCTGGTCGCGTTCACCCAGTCCGGTGACACCGTGCGCCGCCTCGCGCGGCTGCACACCCGGCTGCCGCTGCTGGCGTTCACGCCCGAGGAGTGCGTGCGCAGCCAGCTGTCGATGACCTGGGGCACCAACACCCACATCGTCCCGCAGGTCAACTCGACCGACCAGATGATCCAGCAGGTCGACCACGCGATGCTGGAGATGGGCAAGTACCAGAAGGGCGACCTGGTCGTCATCGTGGCCGGCTCCCCGCCGGGCACCGTCGGGTCGACCAACCTGATCCGGGTGCACCGCCTCGGTGAAGACGACCACGCATAAGGGACGCGTCACCCGTCCAGCACATAAGGTCTGGCCATGACTGAAATGGCCAGGACGGCCGCCACCGAACTGGAGATCCCGGGTGGCGGCCAGCCGGTGCTCGACCGCCTGATCGCGCTGCTCGACCTGGAGAAGATCGAAGAGAACATCTTCCGCGGCGTCTCGCCCGCCCACTCGCCGGTGCGGGTGTTCGGCGGGCAGGTCGCCGGCCAGGCCCTGGTCGCGGCCGGGCGCACGGTCCCCGACGAACGCCGGGTCCACTCGCTGCACGCGTACTTCATCCGCGGCGGCGACCCCAGCGTGCCGATCGTCTACGAGGTCGACCGGATCCGCGACGGCCGTTCGTTCACCACCCGCCGGGTCGTGGCGATCCAGCACGGCAAGGCGATCTTCTCGCTGTCGGCGTCGTTCCAGAAGGACGAGCCGGGCATCGAGCACGCCGAGGAGATGCCGGCCGGCGTCCCGGCGCCGGAGACGCTGCCGACTCTGATGGAACGCGCCGAGGGCTACGCGATCGGTGCGCACGCCCGGCCGCGGCCGATCGACGTGCGGTACGTCAACGAGCCGCCGTGGATCACCCGCGAGACCGGCGAGCGGCCCGCCCGCAACCAGGTGTGGATGCGGGCCGACGGGAAGCTGCCCAGCGACCAGCTGCTGCACGTGTGCGTGCTCACCTACGCCTCGGACATGACGCTGCTGGACTCGGTGCTCGCGCGCCACGGCGTCTACTGGGACACCGACAAGGTGCTCGGCGCCAGCCTCGACCACGCGCTGTGGTTCCACCGGCCGTTCCGCGCCGACGAGTGGTTCCTCTACGACAGCGCCTCGCCGACGGCGTCCGGCGCCCGCGGTCTGGCCACCGGCCGGTTCTTCGCGGCGGACGGCACCCTCATCGCGACGGTCGTCCAAGAAGGACTCCTGCGCGTCTTGTGAGGTTCGCCGGGAAATCACCCTTACGGGCGACGAATAGCCCGAATATTCGTCGCGGGAAAAGGGCACTCGGCCCGCGTGAGGGGGCCGGGACCGATCGGGGGACGGCCCCGGACCCCTTCGCCCGACGACCGGGCGGCACTTCGCGCGGTCATCGTCTACCCTGCTCAGAGGCCGGTCGAAGCCGCGGCGGGCCGACCGTCGAGCGCCCGTTGCAGTGCAGGGTGCGAGGATACAAGAGCATTTTGCAAATTGCAGATCCGGTACCGGCAATAGCCTTGTGTTAATGCTCCACCGGGTCTGCGACCGGCTGGTTAGATACAGGACACACGCGAGATCCGGAGGTGCCGCGATGGCAAGGGGACAGAGCCCCACGGTTCGCCGCCGGAGGCTGGCGGGTGAGCTGCGCCGCCTGCGCGAGGCCGCGGACCTCACCATCGACGAGGTGGGCGAGAAGCTCGAATGCTCCGCCTCGAAGATCAGCCGCATCGAAACCGGCCACGTCGGCGTCACCCCGCGTGACGCCCGGGACATGCTGGCCCTCTACGGCATCACCGGCGACGAGCAGGAGGCGCTCGTCCAGCTGGCCAGGGAGGCCCGCAAGCGCGGCTGGTGGCACGCGTACAACGAAGTCTTCACCGGCACCTTCGTCGGGCTCGAAGCCGACGCCAGCTCCCTGCGGGCGTTCCAGGCGCTGCTGGTGCCCGGCCTGCTGCAGACCGAGCGGTACGCCCGCGCGGTGATCCGCGCCCTGCGCCCGGACGCCGACGAAGCCGAGATCCGCCGGCGCGTCGCCGCCCGGATGGCGCGCCAGGAACTGCTGTCCGAGACCCCGCCGCCCGAGTACTGGGCGGTGATGGACGAGGCCGTGCTGCGGCGCGTGGTCGACGGCCCCGAGGTGATGGCCGAGCAGCTCTACCGCATGGTCGCCGTCGCCGAGAAGCCGAACGTGACCATCCAGGTGGTGCCGTTCGGGGCCGGCGCCCACCCCGGTATGGAAGGTCCCTTCCTGATCATGGGGTTCCCCGAACAGGCCGACCCGGACGTCGTCTACGTCGACGACAGCACGTCCAGCGGCCTCTACCTGGAGGAACCCACAGACGTCCGGCGCTACGGGCTGATGTTCGACCATCTGCGCGCGGCCGCACTGAAGCCGGACGACTCGGTGGAGCTGATCGCCGAGGCGGCCGGACGGTTCGCCGAACAGGCGGCCGTACCGGCTCCGGTGCACCAACTGGAACCGAGGACACAGTAAGGAGTGGGGACCATGGAAGCAGAACTCTCCGGGGCGCGGTGGCGCAAGAGCAGCCACAGCGGCGGCGGCAACGACTGCGTCGAGGTCGCGTTCGTCGGCGGCGGCGCGGCGGTGCGCGACTCGAAGGACCCCGAAGGGGGTGCGTTCCGCCTGCCCGCGTCGGGCTGGCAGGGGCTGCTGGCCGCGGTGCGGACCGGCGGCCCGGCCCTCGACTGAGGCGCTCGGGAAGACCCCTTACCCCCGCTGAGCTGGGCTCGGCCGGGAGTAAGGGGTCTTTTCGTGCCCAGGCCTACGTGATCACCCGATGCCCGGGGTGCCACCTCAGGACGAACCTGAGTGCTACCAACCGAGGAGACAGGGGACCACGATGCACAGCGATCTGATGCTCGACGCAGTCCGGGCCGAAGCGGCCTACCGGGCCGAGGAACTGCGGAAGGCCGGGCGCAGCGCCTGGGCCGCCCGCGCCCGCCGCGCCGTCCGCCACCTGCGGGCCGCGCACAGCGACGTCGAGGTACCGAAGCAGGAGCGCCGGGAGGCCACGCGGGAGACCGCGGGCGTCGGCGAGACCGCCCGGTAAGCGGCGGTGAAGGTGTCGAAGGCGATAAGCGGTCGGAAACTGTCGGGGGTCTGAGCCACAATGCTCCTCGTGCCCCGACTCGGCTCCGGAATCCCGCTCGTCGCCCGTACCCACGAGATGCGGCGGCTCCGCGCCGCCTTCGCCCGGGCTGAACGCGGCGAAGCCGGCGCGGTGCTGCTCTCGGGGGACGCCGGGGTCGGGAAGACCCGGCTGCTGACCGCGCTCGGCGAGCACGTCGCGGCGTGCGGTGGGCTGGTGCTCACGGGCCGCTGCATCGACGTCCGCGAGGGCGGTCTTCCTTATCTTCCGTTCGCCGAGGCGCTCGCCCCGCTGGGCAGCGCGACGGACCCGGCGGTCGCCGCCGCGGTGCGGGCCCGGCCGGCGCTCGGGCGGCTGCTGCCGCAGGGCGCGGGCTTCGAGGAGCCCCGGACGGCCGAACACCCGCCGATGACCTCCAACGACCGGGAAACCATGGTGCGTCCCCGGCCCGAACAGGACCTCGGTCAGCTGCAGTTGTTCGACGCGGTACTGGGGGTGCTGACCGAGGTCGCGGAGTCGCGCCCGGTGGTGGTCCTGCTGGAGGACCTCCACTGGGCCGACGCGTCGACCCGCAACCTGCTGTCCTTCCTGCTCAGCCGGCTGCGCGCGCAGCGGCTGCTGGTCGTGGGCAGCTACCGCGAGGAGGACGTGCACCGCCGGCACCCGCTGCGCGGCGTGCTTTCGGAGCTGGTCCGGCTGGCCACGGTCGAGCGTGTCGACCTGCACCCCTTCGGTGCGGCCGACGCCCGCCGGTTCGTCGAGGCGCTGGCCGACGAGCCGCTGCCGTCGGACGTCGTGGCCGACATCGTCAGCCGTTCGGAGGGCAACCCGTTCTTCGCCGAGGAGCTGCTCGCCACCAAGACCGAGTGCAACGACCTGCCCGCCGGGCTGGCCGAGGTCCTGCTGTCCCGGCTCGAGCGGCTCTCGCCGGACGCCCGCCGCGTCGCGCGCGTGATCTCGGTGGCCAACGAGCCCGTCATGCACGCCGCCCTCGCCGAAGTCTCCGGGCTGGGGGAGCTCGAACTCGACGACGCGCTGCGCGAAGCCGTCCAGCACCACGTGCTGGTGGTGCTGTCCGACGGCTCCTACACGTTCCGGCACGCTTTGCTGCAGGAAGCGGTGTACGGCGACCTGCTGCCGGGGGAGCGGTCACGCACGCACGCGGCGTACGCGGCGCGGATCAAGGCGCGGCCGCAGGGCCGCGGGCACGACGCGAAGCTGGCCTACCACTCGATGCAGAGCAGCGACCTGGTCACGGCGCTCCCGGCGTTGCTGCGCGCGATGGACGAGGCCGAGAAGCTCGGCGCACCCGGGTCGGCGCTGCAGCACGTCGAGCAGGCGCTGTCCATCTGGGACGCCGTCACCCCGGCGGACCGGCCCGCCGACTTCGACGAGCTGCGGCTGCTGTACGAGGCGTCCTACTTCGCGGGCACGTCGGGCGAGCCCGAGCGGGCCGTCGCGTTCGCCCGCTCGGCGTCCCAGTCGCTGACCCCGGACGTGCCGACCGACCGCGCCGCGAAGGTGTGGCGGCGCCTGGCGGACGCGCTGCTCGCCCTGGAGGGCACCCTCGAGGAGGCCGTCGGGGCCATCGACCGGGCGTGGGACCTGGTGAAGGACACCGAGCCCAGTGCGGCGCGGGCCTGGGTGCTGGCCAGCCGGGCCGGGTTCCTGCGGATCCTCGAAGAGCCCGAGGCCGCGTTGGACAGCGCGCACATGGCGGTGTCCGACGCGCAGGCCGTCGGCGCGGCGGGGGCCGAGGCGTCGGCGCTGGTCACCCTGGGCACGCTGGCCGACTCGCGGGGCGACGCGGCCGAGGCGCGCGAGTGGCTGCGCAAGGCCGAGCGCAAGGCGCGGGACGCCGGCGCGCTGAACACGGAAATCCGGGCCATCTACTTCCTCGCGCTGAGCTACGACGACGAGGCGGCGTTCACCGAAGCGCTGGAGCACGCCGCGCGCGGTGTCGCCCGTGCCGAAGAATCCGGGCTGAGCTGGAGCTCGTTCGGGCTCGAACTGCGAGCGCGGCACCTGATGCTGCGCTACCTCACGGGCGACTGGCCGGACGAGAGCGCCGGCCGGGCCGGGCGCGGGGTGTCCAGCGCGGTCGCCGCACGGATCCAGGCCATCTGGTCGCTGTTCGTCGTCGCCCGCGGCCGGTTCGACGAGAGCGCGAAGCTGCTCGGCGGGCTGCGGCAGCACTGGACGGCGGACATGCAGATCCCGCTGTCGGCCGGGGCCGCCGGAATCGAGCTGGCGTACTGGCGCGGCGACCACGCCGAGGCGGTGCGCCGGGCCGAAGACCTCATCGGCTGGCTGGAACGCATCGAATCCGGCCTGCTGGCCGGCATCCGCGTGGCCACGCTGGGCGTGGCGGCCGCGGCCGCGCTGGCCGCCGGCGCCCGGCTCCACGGCGACCAGGCGGCGGCCGACGCGGCGATCGCGGCCGGCGAGCGGATGCTGACCCACGGCCGGATGTGCGCGGTCGTCGGGCAGCCGCGGTCGGGCACGCTCGGCCCGGAAGGCCGGGCCTGGCTGGCCCGGCTCGAGGCGGCGGCGTCGTGCCTGGCCGGCCGCGGCGACGCGGCGAAGTGGGCCGCCACGGCGGAGGCGTTCGGCTACGGCGCGGTGTACGAGCAGGCGGTCTGCCGCTGGCACGAAGCCGAGGCCCTGCTGGCCGCGGACGCCGACGCGCGCACCGCCTTGGAAGCGGCGCACGCGGTGGCGGTCCGGCTCGGCGCGCTCCCGCTGCGCGACGCCGTCCGCGACCTGGCCCACCGCGCCCGCGTCGAGCTGGCGGGCGCGGAACCGGTGCCCCCGGCCCGCGACGTCACCGACCCGCTGACCGACCGCGAACGCGACGTCCTCGAGCGCGTGGCCCTGGGCCGCACGAACCGCCAGGTCGGCGAAGAGCTCTACATCAGCGAAAAAACGGTGAGCGTCCACCTTTCCCGCGTAATGGCCAAACTGGGCGCCAGCCGCCGCGCCGAAGCCGTGGCCATCGCCTACGACCGCGGCCTCCTCACCGCCCCCACCGCCGAACACGCGTAACGAAACGGTCGGTTCGCGTACCCAGAGGGTCGGCCTGCGTACCTGGAGGGTCGGCTCACCATCCGACCCTCCAGGTACGCAGGCCGACTGTCCGGGTACGCGAACCGACCGTCCGGGTACGTCAGCGGGGGAGGCGGCGGAGGGCTTTGATGCCGAACGTCATGCCCCGGGACCACAGGGAACCCGGGATTGCGCGGGGTGGGCGGAGGGCGAGGCCGCGCTGGAGGGCGATCGACTGGGACTCGGTGTACTTGAGGAGGCCCTCGGCGCCGTTGCGGCGGCCGACGCCGGAGTCCTTCATGCCGCCCATCGGGACGCCGACGCTGCCGAACGTCGCCGCGTAGCCCTCGTTCACGTTGACCGTCCCGGCCTTCAACCGGGCCGCGACCTCCCAGCCCGCGCGGCCGTTGCGGGACCAAACGCTGGCGTTGAGCCCGAACGGCGTGTCGTTGGCCCGCTCGATCGCGTCGGTGACGTCGGTGTAGCCGTAGATCGACACCACCGGCCCGAACGTCTCCTCCGCGAACGGCAGCATGTCCGGCGTGACGCCCGAAAGCACCGTCGGCTCGTAGAACAGCGGGCCGAGGTCGGGCCGCGCGCGCCCGCCGGTCAGCACCGACGCGCCCTTCGCGCGGGCGTCCTCGACGTGCGCCGACACCGCCGCGAGCTGGTCTTCCGACGTCAGCGAGCCCATCTGGGCCTGGTAGTCGAGCGCGCCACCGAGCCGCAAAGCCGCCGTCCGCGCCACGAACGCGCGGGTGAACTCGTCGCGGATGTCCTCGTGGACGTAGATCCGCTCGACCGACACGCACAGCTGCCCGGCCGAGGAGAAGCACGCCGTCACCGCGCCCGTCGCGGCCTTCGCAACGTCGGCGTCGGGCAGCACCACCATCGGGTTCTTGCCGCCGAGCTCCAGCGAGTACGACGTCAGCCGCTTCGCGATCTGCCCGGCCAGTTCCTTGCCGGTCGGCGTGGACCCGGTGAAGCACAGGTAGTCCGACTCCTCGACCAGCGCGGTGCCGATCTTCGAGCCGCGGCCGAGCACGATCTGCCACGTTCCGGCCGGCAGCCCGGCCTCCTCGGCGAGCTCGTGCAGCCACAGCGCCGAAAGCGCGGTCTGGTTGTCCGGCTTCTGCACCACGGCGTTCCCCGCGGCCAGCGCCGGCAGGACGTCCATCGCGGTCAGCGCGAGGGGGTAGTTCCACGGCGAGATGATCCCGACGACGCCCTTGGGGTGCCGGACCTCGCCCGCGCGCGTCAGGCCGGGGATGACGCCGGCGACGCGGCGGGGCGCGAGGATCTTCGGGGCGTGCTTGCCGTAGTAGGCCGCGACCAGCGCCGTGGCGCTGACCTCGTCGAACGCGTCGAGCCGCGCCTTGCCCGCTTCGACCTGGACGAGGTCGAGCACCTCGTTCTGCTTCGCGAGCACGAGGTCGTGCAGGCGGGTGAGGACGCGGGCGCGTTCGGCGGGGGAGCGGTCCGCCCACGCTCGCTGGGCGGTCCGCGCGCCGGCGAACACCGCGCGGACGTCGGCGTCGGTGGCCTGCGGCAGGGTGACGATCGGCTGCCCGGTGAAGGGCGCCGTCATCCGGATCGGCGCCGAGTCCGCGCCACCCGCCACGCGGGCGACGAGCTGGGCCGCCCGCGCCGAGCCCGGTGCCCCGGCGACGCCGCCGACGGTCGGCGGCAACGGGGTGTCTTCGACGGCCTTCGCGGGGGTCGTGCTGGTCATGACGTCTCCGTTCCACGGCGTCCGGAGCCCGCGCGACTCCGCGCGGGGTTACCGACGAGTACACCATACCGTCGGTACGTCAGCTGTCCAGTCTGATGTGAATATGTTTCACGTATTGGGCGGGTGCAACGGCGGCAGCTGGTAGTTCGGCTCGGTCGGCGACGCCGCTTCCTGCTGCGACGGATGCGGCTGGGCCTGCGTCACGCCGCCGTAGGGGTCATCGAGCCGCGACGACACCCCGCCGGGCGCCGGCACGTCACCGGACTGCGCGGGGAAGGGGTGGCCCGGCGCGCCGGCCTGGGGCTGCGCGGGGAACGGCTGGGACGTCGGCCCACCGGTCGGTTGCGCCGGGAACGGCTGGGAAGCCGGCCCTTGTGCCGGGAACGGCTGAGACGCGGGGCCGGCCGGCGGCTGCGAGGCGGGGCCGCCCGGCGGCTGCGCCCCGAACGGCTGCACCCCGCCGTACCCGGCCGGCGGGTACCCCTGCTGCGGGTACGGCCGCGCCTGCTGCTGGTACGGCCCCGGCGGCGGCCCGCCGGGCGCCACCGCGGCGGGCGCCCGCCGCCCGGCCAGCACCGCGAGCACCAGCGTCACCAGGGCGACGACCCCGCCGCCGAGCAGCAGCCAGAAGCCGATCCCGGTCGCGTAGTGCGACTTGACCGTCCCGTCGTCGGTCTCGTAGCTCAAGGTCGCCGAGACGTCCATGCCGAGCATCCAGACCGCCGCGGTGATCCCGGCGCCGCCCGCGACCAGCGCCGTCCGCGCACCCGAGCGCAGCCCGGGGCCCGCCGTCCGGCGCGCGCCGGCCAGCGCCAGCCCGGCCCCGGCCAGCAGCACCACCGCGCCCGCGGTCAGCGGGATCCCGTACCGCGCCACGTGGGTCTGGTCGTAGAACTTCTTCGCCTCGCCGGTGGGCTCGGTGGTGAACGTGCGCGACCAGGCGCTGATCGTCTGGCTGCTCTCCGTCTTGCCGTCGACGACCTGGTCGAACGACGTCTGCGGCAGGAACGACCCGGCGATCACCAGCAGGGCGGCGAGGACGCCGAGGATCCCGGCGAACAGTCGGAGGACGCCGCCCGGATCGGCGGGCGGCGGCGTGGGCGGCGGCGTCGGCGGCGGGCCGTAGGAGTACGGGTACGGGGCGGCGGTCATCGGAACTCCCCTCGTTCGCAGGGGATTGGACCACGAAATCCGCCTGCGGGATAAGGGGCAAAGCAGCGTTGTGGTCAGCTCGGCGCAGTGGTGGCGTCCTGGTAGAGCAGGACGGCGATCCGCTTCCACTCCTCCAGCAGCTGGCGCCGCCGGGCCGGGTCGCCGCCGAGCTCGGCGTCCAGCGCCAGCCCGCGGGTGAGGTTCACGGTGAGCCAGAACAGCATCTCGGCGCGTTCGGGCGGGAGTTCGCCGGCGACCTGGGTGACGTGCTCGAGCGTGGCCCGGCCGAGCGCGCGATCGACCGGGCGGATGGCCGCGCGCAGCTCCGGGTCGGTGCGGGCGGCGACCCACAGCTCGGTGACGGCGGTCGAAAGCGTGCCGGAGTAGCCGGTCCACAGCAGGTCGATCGCCGCGGCGACGCCGGTACCGCCCCCGGGCAGGTCGTCGAGCGAGGCCGCGAGCTGCTTGCGCAGCTTCGTCGTCAGGTGCTCGACTGCGGCCGCCATCAGCTCGGCCTTCGCGGTGAAGTGGTGCTGCACCGCACCTTTCGACACGCGCGCGCGGGCGCAGATCTCCTGCACCGACGTGCGCGCGTACCCCACCTCGACCAGGCAGTCGATGGTGGCGTCGAGCAGCGCCGTGCGGGTCTGTTCGCGCCGCTGCGCCTGGGTCCGGTGCGCCGTCTCGGTCACCGCGGCCTCCCTGCTTTACCTACCGGACGGAATGGATGTACATTCCGATCAGAACTTACATGCTGATCGTCATGTTTTCCAGCAGGAGGGTCCCGTGCCACTGCAACTGCCGAAGAGCTCGTGGAGCACGACCGAGCTCGATGACCTCCGCGAACTGGCGCGGTCGTTCCTGCAGAAGGAAGCCGTCCCGCACCAGGAGCGCTGGGCGGCGGAGAAGAAGGTCGACCGCGAGCTGTGGACGAAGGCGGGCGACGTCGGCCTGCTCTGCCTGTCCATCCCCGAGGAGTACGGCGGGGGCGGCGGCACGTTCGCCCACGAGGCCGTCCTCTACGAAGAGCAGGCGCGGGCCGGGGACAGCGCGTGGGGTGTCACCGTCCACAACGGAATCGTCGCGCACTACCTGCTCGCCTACGCCTCCGAAGAGAAGAAGCGCCAGTGGCTGCCGAAGCTGGCCAGCGGCGAACTGGTCGGCGCGATCGCGATGACCGAGCCCGGCACCGGCTCCGACCTGCAGGGCATCAAGACGCGGGCGGTCCGCGACGGCGACCACTACGTCATCAACGGCGCCAAGACGTTCATCACCAACGGGCTGCACGCCGGCCTCGTCGTCGTCGCGGTGAAGACCGACCCGGACGCGGGCGCGCAGGGCGTCTCGCTGATCGTGGTCGAGACCGACACGCCGGGCTTCCGCCGCGGCCGCGTGCTCGACAAGGTCGGCCTCAAGGGCCAGGACACCGCCGAGCTGTTCTTCGACGACGTCCGCGTGCCCGCGGCCAACCTGCTGGGCGACGCCGAAGGCCAGGGCTTCTTCCAGCTCATGCTGCAGCTGCCGCAGGAACGGCTGATCATCGCCGTCACCGCGGTGGCCGGCCTGGAGGCGGCGGTCGACCTCACCCTCGAGTACACCAAGGAGCGGACGGCGTTCGGCCGGCCGATCTTCTCCTTCCAGAACACCAAGTTCACCCTCGCCGAGGCGGCGACCGAAGCCGCGGTGGCCCGGGCCTTCCTCGACCAGTGCATCGAACGCCACCTCAAGGGCGAGCTCGACGTCCAGGGCGCGGCGATGGCGAAGCTGTGGACCACCGAGCGCGTCAACAAGGTCATCGACGACTGCGTGCAGCTCTTCGGCGGCTACGGCTACATGACCGAGTACCCGATCGCGCGCGCCTGGGCCGACGTCCGGATTTCCCGGATCTTCGGCGGCACCAGCGAGATCATGAAGGAAATCATCTCCCGCTCGCTCTGAAGGGACCCGACATGAAGGCAGGTCCGCTCAGCGGCCTGAAGGTGGTGGAACTGGCCGGGCTCGCGCCCGGGCCGTTCGCCACGATGATCCTCGCCGACCTCGGCGCCGACGTCGTCCGCGTCGACCGCGCGCAGCCGGGGGAGGACGTGCTCGGCATCCAGGTCGACCCGCTCGCCCGCGGCCGCCGGTCGGCCGGCATCAACACGAAGACGCCCGAAGGCGTCGAGCTGGTGCTGAAGCTGTGCGACACGGCCGACGTCCTCATCGAAGGGTTCCGGCCCGGCGTCGCCGAACGGATCGGCCTCGGCCCCGACGTCGTGCACGCCCGCAACCCGCGGCTGGTCTACGGCCGGATGACCGGCTGGGGCCAGGACGGCCCGCTGGCGAAGGCGGCCGGGCACGACATCAACTACATCGGCATCGCCGGCGCGCTCGAACCGATCGGGCGCGCGGGCGAGCGGCCGGTGCCGCCGCTCAACCTGGTCGGCGACTTCGGCGGCGGCGGCCTGCTGCTCGCGATGGGCATCCTGGCCGCGCTGTACGAACGGTCCACCTCCGGCCGCGGCCAGGTCGTCGACGCCTCGATGGTCGACGGCGCGGCCCTGCTCACCACGAGCCTGCACGGCATCAAGGCGGCCGGTCTGTGGTCGGACGAACGCGGCGAGAACATGCTCGACGGCGGCGCACCGTTCTACGACACCTACGAAACGGCGGACGGCAAGTACGTCGCGGTCGGCGCGATCGAGATGCGGTTCTGGGGCGACCTGGTCAAGGTCCTGGAGCTGGATCCGGCGGAGCTGCCGCTGCACATCGACAAGACGCAGTGGCCCCGCCTGCGCGAGATCGTGGCGGCCGCGATCGCCAAGCACCCCCGAGACGAGCTCGTCGCCCGCGCCGAAGGCACCGACGCGTGCCTGACGCCGGTGCTCTCGCCGGCCGAGGCGGCGTCGCACCCGCACAACGCGGCGCGCGGCACGTTCGTCGAGATCGGCGGCATGGTGCAGCCGGCCCCGGCGCCGCGGTTCGACCGGACACCGCCCGGGACGCCGGAAGCCCCGCGGGCCAAGGGATCCGACACCGAAGCCGTGCTCGCCGAACTGGGTGTCACGGACCTCGGCGCGCTGCGTGCGGCGGGGGCGATCGCCTAGCTTTTGGCCAGGTCGGAGCGCACGACCGAGTAGAGGACGTGGTCACGCCACTCGCCGTCCCGGAAGTCGTAGCCGCGAAGGACGCCTTCGCGGGTGAAGCCGGCTTTCTCGAGCGAGCGTTGTTCGGCGCGGTTGCCGATCTCGGTCGTCGCTTCGACCCGGTTCAGCTGCGTGTGCGCGAAGAGGTAGCCGACGAGCAGCCGCTGGGCCTCGGTGCCGTAGCCGTGGCCGCGGGCCTCCGGGGCCAGCACCAGGCCCATGTTCCAGCAGTAGGACGCCGGCCCGGTGCGGGTCCGGTGCCAGGAGACGAGGCCGAGCACGCGGCCGCCGAGCGTCGGCACGAGCATGCCGGTCTCGGCGGTCAGCATGCCGGTCTCGCGCCAGCGGCGGCGCAGGTAACCGGGATCGTGCCAGCCGAACCACTGGTGTTCGCCGGCGGCGACGGGATCGTTGGTCAGCCGTTCGAGGAGCTCGAGATCGGCTTCGGCCACCGGTCTCAGCTCGACTCCGGAACCGTCGTCGTCCATCGGGCGACCTTATCGGCCGCTTGACTCCGAACCGGCCCGGCGACGCGGCGGATGACTCACTCGAGGCATACCCGGTCACCGAGCGGGGCGAAGCCGGGTGCCCCGTCCGGCGCGGATGAGGTGTCTTCCGGGTCCGCCTTCCCTAGAGTGTTCGGTGTGGCCACTCCCAGGACGGGGACGGCGAGCCGGGGAGGAAACGCATGTCGGGCGGCGTGAAGAAGATCCTCATCGTGGGCGTGGTCGCGCTCGTCCTCTTCTTCCTGATCACCCAGCCGACCCAGTCCGCCGACTTCGTGCACCGCGTGCTCGGCTGGCTCAAGGACGGCGCCGAAGCGATCGTCACCTTCTTCCGGACGCTGTTCTCCTGACCTCGTGCTTCTGCGTACCGGCACCGCCACGGGCGGTGCCGGTGGCTACCGTGCGTGTTAGCGGACGGTAAATCACCGAGTGTCACCAATCTCGGATTTCGGACTCCCACGCTCGACCATCCGGGTGGATTGCGGTCGAAAACGCGCAGGTCGTCGAATTCGTGGCATCGGGGGTCTGGCGAAGGGGACCACCCCGGCCCTACGGTGCTCACATTGCGTGATCGGGTGGTTCACCACCCCCTCGGAGAACCCCGGTACGCAGGCAGTTTCCACTCAGCAAGGTGCAGGTTGGTGCGTGCGGCACCACCGCGTGGGACAGGCGTCAGGCCCTGTCCGTCGGGGACCTACCAAGGAGGCAGGGATGACCGGAGATCCCGGAGTGGACGCGTTGATCCGGCAGTGGGCCGCCGAGCGCGAGCGGACCCCGGAGGAGCAGGAGGTCGACCGGATCGCGTCCGCGTGGCTGGCCGATGCACCCGCGCAGGCGCCGGGCATCCCCGGCCAGCGCGCCCGGACCGGGCAGTCCCGGTTCGTCCCCGTCGAGTCGGCCGACCCCGGCTACCTCGAAGCGATGCGCCGCCGGTTGCCGGAGGTGCCCGAAGAACTCCTCACCGCCGCCGCGGGCTGGTGGCAGATGGTCGGCGGCGTCGCCGAGGCCGAGGAGTGGTGGGACGCCGGCATCAGCCCCCTCGACCAGCGAGCCCTCGACTACCGGGCGGCCGGGCTGGCGCCGTCCGACCTGAGCCGGCGGCTCGGGCCGATGACCGTGTTGCAGCACCTTCGCCGCGGCAGCGCCCCGGCGTGGTGTGTCGCTCGTCTCGCACGGCAGCAGAAGTCCGCCTGACGAGCCGGTTTCCACTCGGCCGGGTGACCCGGTGAGGTGAGACGATCGGGACGACCCGCGTAACGCTAACCTGCGCGGGCTCGTTGACAGTTCGTCGACACCACACTCGGGAGGACCGGAGCTTCGTGCGCACCAGGACCGGAAAGACCGAGGACGACCCGATCGGCGCCGACGCCGAGGAAGCCGCCCCCGCCGCACCGGCACCGGCACCGGCGCCGCGCTCCGGGGGCGTGGCCGTGCTCACCCGGCTGATCGTGGTCCTCGCCGTGCTGGCCGTGGCCGGCGGCGGGATCTGGCTCGTCACCCGCGCGGCGACGCCGGAAGCGAGCCCGACGACCACCGAGATCCCCGCCCTGCAGGTCAAGGCGGCCGACGTCCGCCCGGGCTCGGTCGCCCCGGCCGGCGGCGCGGTGGCGGGCGGGGCCGAGCAGCAGACCTCGCCGCAGCAGGCCCGCCCGAGCCGCACGGGCCCGGCGACGCTCACGCAGTGGGCGGCCCAGGTCGCGGCGGCCACCGGCGTCCCGGCGCGGGCGCTGCAGGCGTACGGCAACGCCGAGCTGGCGATGCGCGCGGACCAGCCGTCCTGCAAGATCTCGTGGGCGACGCTGGCGGGCATCGGCCGCATCGAGTCCAACCACGGCCAGTACGCGGGCGCGGTCCTCGGCGCGGACGGCCGCCCGTCCAAGCCGATCATCGGCGTCCCCCTCGACGGCTCGGCGGGCGTCCAGGCGATCGGCGACACGGACGGCGGCCGCTACGACGGCGACGCGGGCGTGGACCGCGCGGTGGGCCCGATGCAGTTCATCCCGAGCACGTGGCGCAAGTGGGCCTCCGACGGAAACGGCGACGGCCTGGGCGACCCCCAGCAGATCGACGACGCCGCCCTGGCGGCGGCGCGGTACCTGTGCGCGGGCGGGCGCGACATGGCAAGCCCGAGCGGGTGGTGGGCCGGGATCCTGTCGTACAACAACTCGACGGAGTACGCGCAGAAGGTGTTCGGGCTGGCGGACGGGTACGCGAAGGCGGCGCAGTCGGTGCGCAAGCAGGGCTGAGAGCCCCGCCACCGGCGCCGCACTCGGCCGCCGGCTCTCAGCGGCCCAGTGCTAGCGTCGGAGCGTGCCAGCTTCCCCGCCACCGGCTGCCTCCCCGTGGGGACGGCGGATCGCGATCGTCGCGACCTGCCTGGTCAGCCTGCTCGTCTGCTGCGGGCTCGCCTGGTGGCAGTGGGACCGCTTCACCTCCGCGAACGGCACCTTCCAGAACCTCGGCTACGTCCTGCAGTGGCCGCTGTTCGGGCTGTTCCCCGCCTTCATGTTCTGGCGGATCCGCAAGCTCCGCCAGAAGGCCGAAGCCGACGGCACCGCGGACGAGACGCCGAAGCCCGCCGCCGTCGCCGAGGTTCCCGCTCCGCGTCCCCGCCCGGACACGAAGGTCACGGACGAGGACGAAGAGCTGGCCGCGTACAACCGTTACCTGCGCGAGCTCAACGCCCGCGACCAGCAGGCCGCAGAGTGAGGACGACGATCCGATGACCACCAGCACCGAAGGCGCCCGGACCGCGGTGCCGCTCGCCGGCCCCCTCGTCCGGTTCCGGACCGCCGCCTACGTCACCGGTGTCGGCCTGCTCGGCCTCTGCTTCGTGATGGTGCTGCGGTACGGCTTCGACAACCCGACGCCGTCGGCCGTCTACTCGCCGATCCACGGCGTCCTCTACATGATCTACCTGGTGCTGACCATCGACCTGGCGATCAAGGCCCGCTGGTCGATCAAGGGCACCGTGCTCGTCCTGCTCGCCGGGTGCGTCCCGTTCGTCTCGTTCCTCGTCGAGCGCCGGGTGACGCACAAGGTCAAGGCCGGGCAGAAGCTGTAGCCCGGCGGAAGGTCAGCGCCACCAGGACCGTGCCGGCCGCGATCACCGCGGCCGTCGCGAACGCCGACGTCATGCCGTCGACCACCAGCTGCGGCCCGGTGGTGCCGGCCGCGGCCGCCGAGCGGGTCGCCGAACCGAACACCGTCACCAGGACGGCCAGCCCCAGCGTGCTGCCGACCTGCTGCATCGTCTGCAGCACGCCGCCCGCGGCGCCGGCGTCTTCGGCCGGCACGGTGGCCATGATGATCACGTTCAGCGGCGCGAACGCCAGCCCGCCGCCCAGCCCCATCAGCAGCAGCGGCCCGAGCAGCGCCGGGAAGTACGCGCTGTCGGTGGTGAGCAGCGTGAGCCAGGCGACGCCGGCCACCATCAGCAGCGAGCCGGTGAGGGCCAGCGGTTTCGGGCCGTAGCGGGGGAGCAGCCGCGGCATCAGCCGGCTCGTCGTGAAGATCAGCGCCGCCATCGGGAGGAACGCGAACCCGGTGGCCAGCGCGGCGAAGTGCCGGATGTCCTGCATGAACTGGGTCAGGAAGAAGAACATCGACATCATCGCCATCGGCGCCAGGAAGAAGTTGACGTAGGCCGCGCTGCGGTTGCGTTCGGCGAACAGGCGCAGCGGGACCAGCGGCAGCGCGGTGCGGGCTTCGAGGACGACGAACCCGGCGAGCAGCGCCAGCCCGGCGGCCAGCGAACCGAGCGTCACCGGGTTGCCCCAGCCGTCGGACGCCGCGTGGGTGAAGGCGAACACGAGCGCGCCGACGCCCAGGGTGCCGGTGACCGCGCCGGGCAGGTCCAGGTGCGCGCGGCGGCGTTCGGGTTCGGCGACGAACCGCGGGGCGAGCAGCGCGATCGCCAGCCCGAACGGGACGTTGATGAACAGCGCGGCACGCCACGAGAACCACTCGGTGAGCAGGCCGCCGAGGATCAGGCCGATCGCGAAGCCGCCGCTGGACATCGCCGAGAACAGCGCCAGCGCGCGGACGCGGGCCTTGGCCTCGGTGAACGTCGTCGTGATCAGCGCCAGGGTGCTCGGGCCGGCCATCGCGGCGCCGACGCCCTGCAGCGCGCGGGCGGCGATGAGCAGTGCGGCGGAGCCGGCGAGGCCGCCGGCCAGCGAGGCGAGGGTGAACACGACGATGCCCGCGACGAACATCCGCCGCCGGCCGAACAGGTCGCCCGCCCGGCCGCCGAGCAGCAGCAGGCCGCCGAAGACCAGGCTGTAGGCCGTCATCACCCAGGACAGGCCGGTGGCGGAGAACCCGAGGTCGGCCTGGATGCGCGGGAGCGCGACGTTCATCACCGTCGCGTCGAGGACGAGCATGAGCTGGCAGGTCAGGATGATCGCCAGGACGAGCCCGCTGCGCCGCGGAACCGCGGCCACGGGCGTGGGGTGGAGCGTCTGCTGGGACAAGGGATACTCCCCCAAGGAGCACGAAGAGAAGCGGAGAGTTTCTCCACTTGGTACGAACGCGATAATATGGAGAGCGTCTCCGGATGCGCAAGTGAATTCGGAGAATCTCTCCGGTTAAGTGGTGAGGAGGCCGGGATGCCGGATGCGGAGCGTCCGATGCGGGCGGACGCGAGGCGCAACTACGAGCGCATCGTCGCGACGGCGAAGGAGCTCTTCACCGCGCAAGGGGCCGACGTGCCGCTCGACGACATCGCCAAGAAGGCGGGTGTCGGAGCGGGCACGCTCTACCGGCACTTCCCGACGCGGGAGAAGCTGTTCGAAGCGGTCTACCGCGAAGAGATCGCGGTGCTCGCCGACCGCGCGTTCGTCCTCCACGACGAACTGCCGCCGTGGGAGGCGCTGGAAACCTGGCTGGCGGAGCAGGTCACCTGGGTCGTGGAGCGGTACAAGCTGGCGATGCTGCTCAAGGAGTCGATCGACTCGGGCTCGGAGACCTTCCAGTACTGCCAGAAACGGCTGCGCGAGGCGGTCGGGGTGCTCGTCGCGGGCGCCGCGGGGCTGATCCGGCCGGACATCTCGGCGCCGGACGTGCTCCGGCTCGGGCACGGCGCGGGCATGGCCGTGCGCAACTGCAGCCCGGCGGAGGGCAAGCTCGTGCTGACCGTGATCCTGGACGGCCTGCGCGCGTGACGCAGGCCGCCGGAGTGGATCAGCTGCCGATGCCGGTCATCGAGCGGACCTCCATCTCGGCCTGCTTCTCCGGGTCCGCCTTCGGCCGGCCCACCAGCGTTCCGACGAACCCGCACAGGAACGAGAACGGGATCGAGACCAGACCCGGGTTCTTCAGCGGGAACCAGGCGAAGTCGACGCTCTTGAAGATCGCGTCCGGCGCACCCGAGACGACCGGCGAGAACAGCACCAGCAGCAGGCACGCGATCAGGCCGCCGTAGATGCCCCACAGCGTGCCGGTGGTGTTGAACCGCTTCCAGAACAGCGAATACAGCAGCGTCGACAGGTTCGCTGACGCCGCCACCGCGAACGCGAGCGCCACCAGGAACGCGATGTTCTGCCCGTTCGCCAGCACACCGCCGGCGATGGCCAGCACCCCGACCGCGATCGCGGTCAGCCGCGCCACCCGGACCTCGTCGGCCGGCTCCGCCTTGCCCCGCTTGAAGATGTTGGCGTAGACGTCGTGGGCGAACGAGGCCGACGCGGTGATCGTCAGCCCGGCCACCACCGCGAGGATGGTCGCGAACGCCACCGCGGCGATGACGCCGAGCAGCAGCGTCCCGCCCACGTGCAGGGCCAGCAGCGGCGCCGCGGAGTTCTCGCCGCCCGGAGCGCTCTTGATCTCGTCCGCGCCGACCAGGGCGGCCGCGCCGAAGCCGATCACCAGCGTGCACAGGTAGAAGACGAACATGCACGCCGTCGCCCAGACGACGCTTCGCCGCGCTTCGCGGGAGTTGGGCACGGTGTAGAAGCGCATCAGCACGTGCGGCAGCGCCGCCGCGCCGAGCACCAGCGCCAGCGACAGCGACACGAAGTCGAGCTTGGTCGTGTCGTTCTTGCCGTACGAGCCGCCCGGTTCGAGCAGCTTGTCGCCGAGCGGGCTGTTCTGCGCCGCGGAGGAGAGCAGGTTCGAGAAGGAGAAGCCGAACTTGCCGAACAGGAACACCGTGAGCAGCGCGCCGCACAGCAGCAGGATGGCCGCCTTGATGATCTGCACCCACGTGGTGCCCTTCATCCCGCCGACCAGCACGTACAGCACCATGACCAGGCCGACGACGCCGATCACCAGCGCCTGGCCGAGCTTGGAGTGGACGTTCAGCAGCAGCGCGACCAGGCCACCGGCGCCCGCCATCTGCGCCAGCATGTAGAAGAAGGAGACGACCAGCGTCGACGTCGCCGCCGCCGCGCGGACCGGGCGCTGCTTCATCCGGAAGCTCAGCACGTCGCCCATCGTGAACCGGCCGGTGTTGCGCAGGAGCTCGGCGATCAGCAGCAGGTCGACCAGCCAGGCGACGAGGAAGCCGATCGAGTAGAGGAACCCGTCGTACCCGTGGATCGCGATGGCGCCGGCGATGCCGAGGAAGGACGCGGCTGACAGGAAGTCGCCGGAGAGGGCGATGCCGTTCTGGCGGCCGGTGAACGCGCTGCCCGCGGCGTAGTAGTCCGCCGTCGAGGAGTTCCGGGCGCCGGCCCGGTAGACGACGTACAGCGTGATCGCGACGAACAGGGCGAACACGGCCGTGTTGACGATCGGGTCGCTGGCGGGCACCCCGCCCGCGGCGAGGGCGGTCACCGGCGCTTCCCTTCCGCCAGGCCCGCGCGGGCGCGCAGCTCGGCGACGCGCGGGTCGAGCCGGCGGCGCGCGTAGCGCAGGTAGAGCCAGGTGACCAGCGCGGTGCTGGCGAACTGGCCGATGCCGAGCACGATGCCGACGTTGACCTGGCCGAACACCTTGCGGCTCATGAAGTCGTGCGCGTACGCGGCCAGCAGCACGTACGTCATGTACCAGGCGAAGAAGGCGAAGCTCATCGGGAAGACGAAGCCGCGGAACCGGCGGCGCAGCGAAACGAACTCGGGGCTGGCCTGGATCGCGGGGTAGTCGGGGCCCGTGCGGGCGGCGGCCCGGTGGGGCGGGGCGCCGGCCGGCCCGTCCCCGGTGAACAGGACCGGCAGCACGCCGGTCTCCTCGAGGGCGTTGCCCGGCGAGGGCCGCGCTACGTCGTACATGGGTGCCTCCGGCAGAGTGCCTCCGTGGCGGCGGGACCCCGGGCGCCTGTGTGTGTGCGGGCACCGGACCGCCCTTGCGGACTGCGAGGGCACATCGTAACTACGCCGTCCGGCCCATGCCGAAGGTGGCCGGACCGGCCGGTCGGTCGGCGCGGACGGTATTCGTTTTCCTGTCGAAGACGTCGAATGCGCCGGTCGGCGACAAGGCCGCGGCGAACGCTCCGAAAGGCGAAAAGAATTGTGACGCCACGTTGTTGCCTTAGCTATTCACTACGACGAACGGGCTAACGAACGGCAAAGCCTCGGTAAGATGGTTACACAATGTAGCCAAAAGCGCGGCCAGGCGCGCCTCGTCGGTGTTCCCGGACGGGGGCGCGATGAAGAAGATCCACTGGTCAGCGCAGTGTTCTGTCAGAAATCACCGGGTCGTGGCGTGCGGGGACGCAATGCCACAACATCGGGCACACCTTGAGCCTTGACCCACCCGTTGGTGGTACGGAGTGTAGATCGTCCGAGGGATGCTGCTACCCTGTCTGGTCTAATCGGGTGACGCCCGGATGCTCCCGGCCCCCGCGTCCGGTAACCGGAATTCCCTCTTCGGGGGCGGTGAGGGGGAATGGTGTCGCCCGCATCCGGTCGCGAAAGCACTTTTCGCAGGTCAGCGGCCGAGTGGGGAAGAAAATTGACCGGCGGGGCATCGGGGGTACGATTCTTTGGCCCAGCTGACCGCAGCGATCGATTGGCACCGATAAAGTTGATCTCGATCACCGTGCACAACGCAACTTGCGACGTGCACGTGCAGAGTCCCGGGCACGGGGCGGCGGGAAGGTGCCTGCCCGGTGACGGGCGCGCGGACGGCGGGGCTACCGGGGACGAGCGAGGGCGCCGGGGAAGCGGCAGGGCAGCGGCGGCACGGCCGTCCGGCGGCCCGCCGCGAGCCGGGACGCCGCGCCGCCGACGCGGATCCATGACGCCGGACAGGGAGTCACTCACGTGACCGTTGCAGGAGAAGGTCAGGTGCCCGTCGGGGAACTGCTCGGCCGAGCGCCCCGGCGGTCCAAGGGGAAGGCCGTGTGGCAGGCGCTCGTGCGGTGGCGCGACTGGAGCCTGCCCGTCAAGCTTTCGGCCGTCACGGTCGTGCCCATCGTCCTCGCGCTGGTGCTGGGCATCACCACGATCGCCGCGCAGGTCGGCCGCTCGGGCGAGTACCAGCGGCTCGACCGGCTCGTCGCGCTCGGCGGCGGCGTGCGGGAGCTCACCGGCGTGCTGCAGCAGGAGCGCACGGTCACCTCGGCCATGCTGACCGCGGGCACCGTCGGCGGCACCCCCGAGCTGGCCGCGGCGCGCACGGCGACGGACGCCGCGATCGGCCCGTTCACCGCGGAGCAGGCCCGCGCCGCCGAAGCCGAGCCCGGCGTGTCCGGTGCCGCGGGCGCGGCCACGGCCCAGATCGGCAACCTCGCCTTCCTCCGCCGCCAGGTCGACGGCGGCCAGCTCGACCCGGCCCAGGCCATCTCGGCGTACGCCGCCCTCACCGGCTCGCTGATCAGCCTCGACACCGCGGTCACCGCGGGCGCCGGCGACGGCACCCTCGGCGGCACCCCGGCCGGGCTGCACGAGCTGCTGGTCGCCGGCGAACAGGTGTCGCTCAGCCAGGCCCTCGTCTCCTACGGCATCGGGCGCGCCGCGCTGAGCCCGAGCGAGCTGGCCACCCTGCGCGCCGCCGAGCTGCGGCTCGCCGACCGGCTGGTCGACTTCCGCTCCGCGGCCGGCGACACGCTCCAGCGCGACTTCGCGGCGATCGCCGAGGGCACGCAGGCGCAGAGCCGGGCCCGGATGGTCGAGACGGTGCTGAACGCGCCGGCCGGCGGGGTGGACGACGCCCTGCGCGCGCTGTCGGCCCAGGACTGGACCGCCGCCTCCGCGGCGATGCGCACGCAGATCGGCCAGGTCGCCGACCGGCTGGGCACGTCGGCCTCGGCGACGGCGGCGGAGCTGGTCGACGAGTCCAGCAGCGGCGCCGGTCTGCTCGCGGTGCTGCTGTTCGCCGCGATGGTGCTGGCCGTCGCCGTCGTCTTCCTCATCACCCGCCAGCTGCTGCGCTCGCTGAAGGTGCTGCGCCGCAGCGCTCTCGACGTCGCCGAAACCGCGCTGCCGGAGGCGGTCCGCAACATCCAGGAGGGCCGCGCGCAGGGCACCGACGTCCGGCCCGTCCCGGTGCACACCGACGACGAGGTCGGCGAGGTGGCGCGGGCCTTCGACAAGGTGCACCACCAGGCGCTGCGGCTGGCGACCGAGCAGGCCGCGATGCGCACCGGCTACGGCAGCGTCTTCGTCAACCTCTCGCGGCGCAGCCAGAGCCTGGTGCAGCGGCAGCTGCAGCTGATCGAGCAGCTGGAGCGGGACGAGGAGGACGCCGACCAGCTCGCGACGCTGTTCCAGCTCGACCACCTCGCCACCCGGATGCGGCGCAACAACGAGAACCTGATGGTGCTCTCGGGCGCCGAGCCGGGCCGCCGGTCGGGGAAGCCGGTCGGCACCACCGACATGCTCCGCGCCGCGGTGTCGGAGATCGAGCAGTATCAGCGTGTCCAGGTGCAGCCGCCGCCCCCGGCCCGGATCGTCGGCTACGCGGCGAGCGACCTGATGCGCCTGGTCGCCGAGCTGCTGGACAACGCCACGGCGTTCTCCGCGCCGGAGACCTCGGTGACCGTGGCGTCGCGGCTGGGCGAGGACGGCTCGCTCCACATCGACATCCTCGACAAGGGCATCGGCATGAACGAGGCCGAGGTCGCCGAGGCGAACACCCGGCTGACCGAGGCCGGCTCGGTCGACCTGGTGACGTCCCGCCGGATGGGCCTGTTCGTCGTCGGCCGGCTGGCCAGCAGGCACCGGATCGGGGTGTCGCTGCACGGCGGCCGGGACATCGTCGGCGTCCGCGCCACGGTCGTCGTCCCGGCGGAGCTGGTGATGCCGGTGACCGACGGCCCGGTCACCGGCCCGATCGGCGCGCTCCAGCAGCACCCGGCGAGCCCGGCGGCGGGCAACCAGCTGCCGCGCCGCCCGGTCAACGGCACCACCCGCCCGCGCCCGCTGGTGCCGCCGCAGCCGGCGATGGGGGAGGAGCGCTGGCCGTCGGCGAGCGACCTGGCCGGGCTGTCCGGCGTGCGGCCGCCGTCGGACCTGGAGATCTCCGGCACGGCGCTGTTCGCCCCGATCCCGAAGGACGACGACGTCCCGCCGCCGCGCCCGGCCCTGCCGCCGGTGCCCGCGGTGCTGCCGCTGCCGCCGCAGCCGCCCCGCGCGGACGACCTGCCGGCCGGCAAGGACCTGTTCACGGCCAACGAGACGACGCTCAGCGACTGGTGGCAGGAGGCGACGGCGGGTGCGGAGCCACCCCCGCCGGCCCCGGCCCCGGATCGCTCGGAGACGACGCCGATCTTCGACGAGATGCTGTCGGCGTGGTTCCGCGAGGACAAGCCGGCCGTCTCCGAGGAGGAACCGGCCGCGTCGGAGGAGGTGCCCCCGGAGGAGCGCCGCAGCTGGGACTTCGCCAGCGACGAGAACTTCCGCACGGTCCAGGAGCGCACGAAGGCCGAGCCGACGGCGTTCACGGAGGCGGGCCTCCCGCGCCGCCGCCGCGGCGAGCAGCTCCTCCCGGGCAGCGCAACGCCGGCGATCCCGTCGGCCCCCGAGCCGGCCGCACCCCGCCCGGACCTCCCGGTCCGCGACCCGCAGGACGTCCGCAGCCGGTTGAGCAACTTCCAGCAGGGCGTGACGCGGGGCCGCCGCCAGACACGCCAGGCCCGCCAGGCGGCGGCCCAGCGCCCGAAGCCGGTGCAGAGCGGACAGCCGGTGCCGGGGCTGGGCACGGCCCAGTCGGCGGGCGCGGCGGAGCCGGAGAAGCAGGCGGCCGATGCTCCGGTCACGCCGGAACCGGCCCAGCCTGCGGAGGCTCGCGAGCAGCAGTCCGCACCCGCCCCGGAGACCGCGGCGCCGCAGGGCGGCCTCCCGCAGCCCAAGCAGGGGGTCAACGGTCTGCCGCAGCGGGGCGGCCAGCCGGCCGCGGCCGAGGGTGTGCAGGCGAATGGTCTGCCGCAGCGGAGCCAGCCGGCCGCGGCCGAGGGTGTGCAGGCGAATGGTCTGCCGCAGCGGAGCCAGCCCGCCGCGGCCGAAGGCGCGCAGCCGAACGGGCTTCCGCAGCGGAGCCAGCCGGCCGCAGCTGAGGGTGCGCAGCCGAATGGTCTGCCGCAGCGGAGCCAGCCGGCCGCAGCCGAGGGAGCGCAGCCGAACGGTCTCCCGCAGCCCGGGCAGCGCACCAACGGACTCCCGCAGCCGAAACTGCAGGGCGACATCTTCGCCGCCGGCCTGCAGCCGGACCAGCCCGGCCCCCAGGCGCCGGCGGCCGAGCCGGACCAGGCCGCGCAGCCGGGGGCGCTGCCCCAGCCCACCGCGCCGCAGACCAACGGCCTGCCCCAGCCGAGCCGTCGCACCCCCGAGCCGCCCACGGTCTTCCACGAGTCCGGGCAGCTTCCGATTCCCCACGGCCGTCCCGCCGGGCCGCCGTCCGCCCTGCCCTCCCGGAAGGCGGCGGAAACCCCGGCCCCGCGGCAGGAGGAATCCGCGGTCGAGGCCACCGCCGAGTGGGATTTCGGCACCGATGACGGCTGGCGGGCCGTGCAAGCGGTGTCCCAGTCGACGCCCTCCACTTTCACTTCGGCAGGATTGCCCCGGCGCCGTCGCGGGGAGCAGCTGCTTCCGGGCAGCGCCGGACCGTCCACCGGGGCCACGGCCCCCCGACCCCAACGGGACGCACACGACGTGCGCGGCCGCCTGCGGAGCTTCCAGCAGGGCATCGAGCGCGGACGCCACCGCACCGCACAGGCGGCCGAGACCAACCACGAGACCTTGGAGGGTGAATGACCTCGCCGAGTAGCGCGCAGCCGACGCAGAACCAGTTCGGCTGGCTGGTGAACGACTTCGCGGAACGGGTGCCCGGCGTGGCGCACGCCGTGGTCGTCTCGGCGGACGGCCTGCTGCTGACCGCGTCGAACCGGCTCCCGCTCGACCGGGCCGACCAGCTCGCCGCCGTCGCGTCCGGCCTGGTCAGCCTCACCCAGGGCGCCGCCCGCTGCTTCGAAGCCGGCGCGGTCAACGAGACCGTCGTCGAGATGGAGCTCGGGATCATGGTGCTGATGTCGATCAGCGACGGCTCCTGCCTGGCCGTGCTCGCCGCCCCGAACTGCGACATCGGCCAGGTCGCCTACGAGATGACGATGCTCGTCGACCGGGTCGGCCAGATCCTCACGCCGGAGCTGCGCGCCCAGCTCCAGGGCTCCGGTGGGTCGCTGATCGGCGAACCGGTGGGATGATGGCGCGATGAGCACGGGGTCCGGATTCGACGGCGAACCACCCGCGGGGCGCAGCCCCGGCGGGCGTGGGGACGACGGCACGTTCGCCGACGTCCTCAACGGGTTCACGCTGGATTCCGGCCGTGCCCGCCGGAAGCGCAAGAAGAGCAAGGAGTCCCCGCCACCCCCGGCCGCCGGTGCGCACGCGGCCGCGGAACCGCCGGCGCCCGCGCCGTCGGCCGACCCAGGAGATCGCGTGACCTCTTTAGTCTCTCCACCCGGCAGTACCGACGGGGACAGCCCCAGACCAGGCGGTTTGTTCGATCCGGGCCCGCCCAGCGGCGAGTTCGTCATGCCCGCGGTGTTCGAGCAGCCGCCCGCGCCCGAGGAACTGACGGCCATCGTCCGGCCCTACGCGCTGACCGGCGGCCGCACCAAGGCCAATTACGCCCTGGAGCTCGAGACACTGATCTCCGCGAAGGACTACGCTGCCACCGGTGGCTTCCCCGAGGTGGCCGCGGAGCAGATCGAGTGCATCTCGATCATGGAAGAGTGCCGGACCCCCCGTTCGGTCGCCGAGATCGTTTCGGCGCTGCGGGTGCCACTGGGCGTGGCCCGGGTGCTGATCAGCGACGCGGCCGACGCGGGGCTGGTCACGGTGCACAAGACGATTACGGGCAATGACGGCGCCGAGGCACATCTGGTGTTGATGGAAAGGGTTTTGAGTGGACTCCGTCGGCTTTAAGGCACCGCGGGACACCGCGCCCCCGACCATGACCTCCGCCAAGATCGTCGTGGCCGGCGGGTTCGGCGCGGGGAAGACGACGTTCGTCGGGTCGGTGTCGGAGATCGTGCCGCTGACCACCGAGGCGATGATGACCGACGCCAGCGTGGGGGTCGACAACCTCGACCACACGCCGGGCAAGTCGACGACCACGGTGGCGATGGACTTCGGCCGCGTGTCGCTGGACGCGGACCTGATCCTCTACCTGTTCGGCACGCCCGGGCAGCAGCGGTTCTGGTTCATGTGGGACGACCTGGTCCGCGGCGCCATCGGCGCGGTGGTGCTGGCCGACACGCGCCGGCTGGCCGACTCGTTCGCGCCGATCGACTTCTTCGAGGACCGCGGCCTGCCGTACATCGTCGGCATCAACACGTTCGACGGCGTGCTGGAGCACGACATCAACGACGTCCGCGAGGCGCTGTCGATCGACCCGAACATCCCGATCGTCCGCTGTGACGCCCGGGACCGGGAGTCGACGAAGCAGACGCTGATCACGCTGGTCGAGTACGCCATGCGGCAGTGGATCGCGCTCCGGGCGGCCAACGCGCGCTGACCGTGGGGGAGCCGAGGGCCCGGGACACGCCCGGGCCCGGCGGCGCCGCTCACGCACGGCGGTAGCGCAGCAGCACGACCTGGTCGTCGAAGATGCGCGACTGCGCCAGCGTGAGGCCGAGCCGCGCGGTGCCCTCGGCGAACGGCCGCTTGCCGCCGCCGAGGACGACCGGGTGCACGAACACCTGGTACTCGTCGATGAGGCCGCGCGCGGTGAGCTCGGCGGCCAGCTCCGCGCCGCCCATCAGCAGCAGGTCGTCCCCCGGCTCGGCCTTCAGGGACGCCACCGCCTCGCCCAGGTCGCCGCCGACGACCCGGGTGTTCCAGTCCGCCTTCTCCAGCGTCCGCGAGAACACGACCTTGGGCGTCTCGCGCCAGACGGGCGCGAACGCGAGGTCGTGCGGGTCGTCCGAGATCGACTCGGCGTCCGGCCAGTAGGCGGACATCATGTCCCAGACCCGCCGCCCGTACGCGAACTCGCCGCAGCGCGCGCTCAGCTGCCGCGAGTGGGCGGACAGCTCCGGGCCCGGCACCGGCCAGTCGAATTCGCCGTCCGGGCCCTCGACGCAGCCGTCGAGCGACGTGTGGACCATGTGGACGATCTCGCGCATTTCCGCCTCCTCCTGGTGGGTCTGACACCGGGGGGTCGGAGCCGCGGGAGCCGACCGGACACGGCCGCCGGAGAAGCTTTTCAGTACTCGTCGTGACGGCGCCACCACGAGCCGGGGCCGTCGTCGCCGCGGCTCTCCTCTTCCCAGGCCTCCTGGCGGCCCAGCGGCGTGACGTCGAGGTACCGGTGCGACGTGAGGAACATCTCGCCGCCGCGGCCGGAGGTGAAGTACGTCCGGTACACGGCGTCGCCGTCGCGCAGGAACACGCTGACCCCGAAGCCCCGGCCGACGCCGCAGTCCTCGGTGAAGTCGCTGCCGTGCGCGGACACCCACGGCACGTCCCAGCCCATCCTCGCCCGGTACCGCTCGATCTCCGCGCACGTGGCCGGCGCGACGACCTTCAGCGTGACGTCGCGGGCGTGCAGGTGGGCCAGGTGCGGCATGTTGTCCAGGACCAGGGAGCAGCCGGGGCAGCCCGCCTCGTCGCCCGGGTGCAGCATGAAGTGGTAGACGATCAGCTGACGGCGGCCGTCGAACAGGTCGAGCAGGCTCGCCTTGCCGTCGCCCGAATCGAACTCGTACGGCTTGGTGAACGGCACCATCGGCAGCCGGCGGCGCTCGGCGGCGAGGTGGTCGGCCGCCTTCATCAGCTCCTTCTCCTTGGCCAGCAGCGCGTCGCGCGCGGCCTGCCACTGCTCGGGCGAGACGATCTCGGGCAGGGTGGCGGTCATCGGGCGTCCTTTCCTCGGATGAAGCCGGTCAGGTCCTCGAAGCTGGAGGTCCAGCCCTCGTCGTGGCCGTCGCGGTCGGCGACGGTCGGGAAGCCGGTCTGGGCGAAGGTCATCTCGGTCTTGCCGCCCAGGTCGGCGAAGCCGATCGTCACGAGGGTCTCGTCGCGCAGGTCGCCTTCGGTGTCCCAGGCGAAGGTGAAGACGAGCCGTTCGGGCGCGGTGATCTCGCGGTAGACGCCGTGCATCCAGTGCTCGTCACCTTCGGGGGAGCGGATGCACGCCCGCCAGGCGCCGCCGGGCCGGGTGGCGAGGGTGACGGCGGAGCCGGTGTAGCCGTGCGGTCCCAGCCAGCTCGCCAGCTGGTCGGGGTCGGTCCACGCGGCGAAGACGAGCTCGCGCGGGGCGTCGAACACGCGCGTGATGGTGAGGTCAGGCATCGCCGGTCAGGCTCCTCAGGTGCTCCTCGAGGCGGTCGAACCCGTCGTCCCAGAACCGGCGGTAGGTCGCCACCCAGCCGGCCACGTCCTCCAGGGGTTTCGCCTCCAGCCGGCAGGGCCGCCACTGGCGGGTGCGGCCGCGGGTGATCAGCCCGGCCTCTTCCAGCACCTTCAGGTGCCGGGACACCGCGGGCAGGCTCATCGGGAACGGCTCGGCGAGCTCGTTGACCGTCGCTTCGCCGTTCGACAGGCGCGCGAGGATGGCGCGCCGGGTCGGGTCGGCCAGCGCCGAGAACGTCCGGCTCAACGTGTCTGTCATTTCACCACCTTGTTAATTAACTTACCCGTTAAATATAGGCCCGACCTGGCGGATGTCAAGGTTCTCCGCGGTTGCCCTGAGAGCTGCGTCACCGGCTCTCGGGTTTCCAATAGTAGGAAGCCAAAGTATTTTGGAAGGATGACCAGCGAGCTGTACCGACCCGTGCACCCCGTCCGGTTCGTCACCGCGTCGAGCCTCTTCGACGGGCACGACGCGTCGATCAACATCATGCGGCGGATCCTGCAGTCGCAGGGCGCGGAGGTCGTGCACCTGGGCCACAACCGGTCGGTCGACGAGGTTGCCACCGCAGCCATCGCCGAGGACGTCCAGGGTGTCGCCATCTCTGCTTACCAGGGCGGGCACGTCGAGTACTTCTCCTACCTGGTCGAGCTGCTGCGCGAGCGCGGCGCCGGCCACGTCAAGGTCTTCGGCGGCGGGGGCGGGGTGATCGTGCGCGAGGAGATCGACCTGCTGCACTCGCGCGGCGTCGCCCGCATCTTCTCGCCCGAAGACGGCTACGAGATGGGCCTGCCGGGCATGATCAACTCGATGATCAAGGCCTGCGACGTCGACCTCGCGGCCAAGCCTCCCGCGCTGGACAAGGTGCTCTCCGGCGACGTCGCCTCGCTCTCGCGCGTCATCACGCAGCTGCAGGCCTCGAACCTGCCCGGTGACCTGCTGAGCGGCATCACCGAGGCCGCGGGCAAGCGCGAGGTGCCGGTGCTCGGCATCACCGGCACCGGCGGTTCGGGCAAGTCGTCGCTCACCGACGAGCTGATCCGCCGTTTCCGCCTCGACCAGGAGGACAAGCTGCGGATCGCGGTGCTCGCCGTCGACCCGTCGCGGCGCAAGGGCGGCGGCGCGCTGCTGGGCGACCGCATCCGGATGAACTGCCTGGACGGCTCGCCGGTGTACTTCCGCTCCCTGGCGACGCGCACGACTTCGGGCGAGATCCCCGCCGGGTTGAGCGAGTCGATCCTGGCCTGCAAGGCCGCCGGGTACGACCTGGTGATCGTCGAGACGCCGGGCATCGGCCAGGGCGACGCCGGCATCGTCGACTTCGTGGACGAGTCGCTGTACGTGATGACGCCGGAGTTCGGCGCCGCGTCGCAGCTGGAGAAGATCGACATGCTCGACTTCGCCGACGTCGTCGCGATCAACAAGTTCGAGCGCCGCGGCGCCGAGGACGCCCGCCGGGACGTCGCCCGCCAGCTGGTCCGCAACCGTGAAGCCTTCTCGCAGGGCCCGGAGGACATGCCGGTGTACGGCACGAGCGCGGCGAAGTTCAACGACGACGGCGTCACCGCGCTGTACCAGCACCTGCGCGGCATGCTCGCCGAGCGCGGGCTCGGCGTGTCCGCCGGGACGCTGCCGCAGGTCGAAGGCAAGGTCTCGACCGACGCCTCGACGATCATCCCCGGCAACCGGGCCCGGTACCTGGCCGAGATTTCCGAGACCGTGCGGGGCTACCACACCAGGACCGAGCGGCAGGTCGCCGCGATCCGCAAGCGTGACGCCCTCGCTGTCGCGCGCGAAGAGCTGGCCAAGGTGGACGCCTCGACCGACGCGCTGGACGGGCTGCTCGCCGCGGCCGCGTCCGATGTGGACGGTGAAGCCACCGAACTGCTGACGCGGTTCCGGGCTCTGGCCGAGGAGTACCGCCAGGACGAGCTCGTCGTGAAGATCCGCGACAAGGAACTGCGCACGCAGCTGTGGCGCGACACGCTGTCCGGCAACCGGATCCCGCGCGTCGCCCTGCCGCGGTACACCGAGGCCGGCGAGCTGCTGTCGTTCCTGCGCCGCGAAAACCTGCCGGGCTACTTCCCCTACACCGCGGGCGTTTTCCCGTTCAAGCGCGAGGGGGAGGACCCGGCTCGGATGTTCGCCGGCGAGGGCGACGCGTTCCGCACCAACCGCCGCTTCAAGCTGCTGTCCGCCGACTCGGAGGCCAAGCGGCTTTCGACGGCGTTCGACTCGGTGACCCTCTACGGCCACGACCCCGACACGCGTCCCGACATCTACGGCAAGGTCGGCACGTCGGGCGTGTCCATCGCGACGCTCGACGACATGAAGGCCCTCTACGACGGTTTCGACCTGACCGCGCCGAACACGTCGGTGTCGATGACGATCAACGGCCCGGCGCCGACGATCCTCGCGTTCTTCCTCAACACCGCGATCGACCAGAAGGTCGAGGCGTTCCGCGCCGAGCACGGCCGCGAGCCGTCCGAGGCCGAGGCCGCCGAGGTGCGCGAATGGGTGCTGCGCAACGTCCGAGGCACGGTGCAGGCCGACATCCTCAAGGAGGACCAGGGCCAGAACACCTGCATCTTCTCCACCGAGTTCAGCCTCCGGATGATGGCCGACATCCAGGAGTGGTTCATCTCCCGTGGTGTCCGCAACTTCTACTCGGTGTCCATCTCGGGCTACCACATCGCCGAGGCCGGGGCGAACCCGATCTCGCAGCTGGCGTTCACGCTGTCCAACGGCTTCACCTACGTCGAGTCCTACCTCGCGCGCGGGATGGACATCGACGACTTCGCGCCGAACCTGTCGTTCTTCTTCTCCAACGGCATGGACGCGGAGTATTCGGTGCTCGGCCGGGTGGCGCGGCGGATCTGGGCGGTGGCCATGCGCGAGCGCTACGGCGCGAACGAGCGGTCGCAGAAGCTGAAGTACCACGTGCAGACCTCCGGCCGGTCGCTGCACGCGCAGGAGATGAGCTTCAACGACATCCGCACCACGCTGCAGGCGCTGTGCGCGCTGTACGACAACGCGAACTCCTTGCACACCAACGCGTTCGACGAGGCGATCACGACGCCGTCGGAGTCGTCGGTGCGCCGCGCGATGGCCATCCAGATGATCATCAACAAGGAGTGGGGCCTGTCGAAGAACGAGAACCCGCTGCAGGGTTCGTTCGTGATCGACGAGCTGACCGACCTGGTCGAGGAGGCCGTGCTGGCCGAGTTCGACCGCATTTCCGAGCGCGGCGGCGTGCTGGGCGCGATGGAGACCGGTTACCAGCGCGGCAAGATCCAGGACGAGTCGATCCTGTACGAGCGCAAGAAGCACGACGGCTCGTTGCCGATCATCGGCGTCAACACGTTCCGCAACCCGCGCTCGGGGGAGGACGAGATCGAGGTCGAGCTGGCCCGCGCGACGGAGGACGAGAAGAAGTCCCAGCTGGACCGCCTGGCGGACTTCCAGCACCGCCACCACGAGGAGGCCCAGCAGGCCCTGAAGGCCCTACGCGAGGCGGCCACCCGCGGCGGCAACCTGTTCGGGGTACTGGTGGACGCCGCGCGGGTGTGCTCGCTCGGTCAGATCACGGAGGCGTTCTTCGAGGTCGGGGGCCAGTACCGCCGCAACGTCTAGCGGCAGCGCCGTCCGGTCCGCGGTCCCAGGGCTTGCCGGTCGCGCCGTCGGCGACCCCCAGCACGTGCTCGCCGACGATCAGCCGGTCGGCGCCGGGTTCCGCGGATGTCCGCGGAACCACGGCCGACTCGGTGATCACGTGGCCGAACGTACCGCTTCCAACTGCCAAACCGGGACCAGCACGCGGCCGTCGGCGTCCGTGGTGAGTCCGGACAGGTCGGCGCCGTCCTCGTTCAGCACCGCCTGGACGCTCTGCCGCAGCTCCTCCGGCGTCATCGACGTCGTGTAGAGGGTCGGTTCGAGCTTCTCGATCGTCCAGTCGCGGCCGACGGTCTCCCGCAGGTTTGCTTCGCTGATCAGGTACGGCGCCGGGAACCCGGCCGGCACCGCCGGGGAGAAGGCGAAGAGGTGCAGCCGCGCGCCCGGCCGCGTCGCCCGGGTCAGCGCGGCGAGGTAGTCGCGGCGCTGGTCCTCGCTCAGGCAGTGGTAGAGCGCGCTGTCGAGGACGGTGTCGAAGCGGCCTTCGTGGCCTTCGAGCTTCGTCGCGTCGGCGACGGCGAATTCGATGTCGAGGCCCTTCTCCGCGGCGCGGGCGCGGGCCTGCTCGATCGCCGACGGCGCGCCGTCCAGGCCGGTGACGGACAGGCCGCGGGAGGCGAGGAACGCGCTGTTGTCCCCGAGGCCGCAGCCGATGTCGAGGACGTCGCCGGCGAACCCGCCTGCGTCGGCCAGCGCGACGACCGCGGGCTGTGGTGCGCCGAGGTCCCAGGGCATCTTCCGGCCCATCGGGGTGCTGCCCCGGTAGAGCTCTTCGAAGTCGACGTCCTGCACGTCCATGACTACCCCCTTATTCAACGTATGATGAGATGACTCCATCCTGCACCCGCTGTCAACCCGGTGGTAGTCCTTGACGTATGGAATTCGGGATTTCGACGTTCGTGACCGACGAGGGCATCCGGCCGGACGTGCTGGGTGCGGCGCTGGAGGAACGCGGGTTCGGCTCGCTGTGGCTGGCCGAGCACTCGCACATCCCGGTGAGCCGGGAGACGCCGTACCCGGGCGGCGGTGAGCTGCCGCGGGTGTACTACCGCACGCTCGACCCGTTCGTGGCCCTGACCGCCGCGGCCACGGCGACGTCGGAGCTGCTGCTCGGCACCGGGATCGCGCTGCTGATCCAGCGCGACCTGATCCACACGGCCAAGGAGGTCGCGTCCCTGGACCTGATTTCCGACGGCCGCGCGCTGTTCGGCGTCGGCGTCGGCTGGAACCGCGAGGAGATGCGCAACCACGGCACCGACCCGAAGACCCGTGGCGCGCTGATGGACGAGCAGCTGGCCGCGCTCAAGGAGATCTGGACCCACGACGAGGCGGAGTTCCACGGCTCGCACGTCGATCTCGACCCGATCTTCAGCTGGCCGAAGCCGGTGCAGCAGCCGCACGTCCCGATCTACATCGGCGGCGAGAGCGAGGCGGCCCTGAACCGCCTGCTCAAGTACGGCGACGGCTGGCTGCTGCGGGGGTACACGAAGTACCAGGAGGCCCAGCGGGTGCGCCGCTGGCTGGCCGAGCAGGGCCGCGAAGACGTCCAGTTCGCGGTCTTCGGCGGCCCGACGACCCCGAAGGTGATCGACGGCTTCCGCGAGGCCGGCGTCGAGCGGTACACGTTCCTGCTGGACACGCTGCCGGAAGCGGAGACGCTCAAGGCGCTGGACGAGCTGGCGAAGGTGGCCGACGGCCACCGCTGAGGGTGACGTCCACGGCGCTCGGCACCGGAAACTGTCGGTGCCGAGCGATAGAGTGGAACCGGGGGGCGCCCCCGCGGCGGCTACTTGTCCAGGAGCAGGTGCACCGAGAGTTCGAGGCGGTTCGCGACGTCGGCGGCCGAGGCGCGGCGGGTCACCCAGGCCACCAGGTTCGCCATCCACACGTCCGCGACGACGTGGAAGATGTCGCGGTCCGCCTCGGCCGGCTCGGCGATGCCCATCGCCTTGGCGAACATGTTCTCCATCAGCCGTCCGACCTGCTCGACCTCGGCGGCCGCGGAGGTGTCGGCGAACATGAACGCGCGCACCATCGCCTCGGTGAGGTGCGGGTCGCGCTGCATCATGCGGGTGTTGCGGCCGAGCACGAACATGAGCCGCTCGGCGGGCGTCTCGCCCGGGATGGCCTGGCGCTCCAGCTTTTCCTGCGCGCGCTCGAACTCCCGGGCCAGCCCGGAGACCAGCAGGTGGATCTTCGACGGGAAGTACCGGTACAGGGTGCCGAGGGCGACGTCGGCCTTCTCGGCGACGGCACGCATCTGCACCGCGTCGTAGCCGCCCTTCGAGGCCAGCGCGAGGGTGGCGTCGATGATCCGGCGGCGGCGGTCGCGCTGGGCGGCCGAGCCGAGCTCGTCGGCCCCGATCGCGCTCAGGCCGTTGCCGCGGGCCTTGGTCTTGCCTGGCATCGGCGTTCCCCCGTCCTTCGGAACTTGTTCCAGTTCACGACGTAGATTACCTGTCCTGGCGAACCTCGCGACAGCTGACCCACTGGCCGAAAAACTGTAACACGTTCTACACTCGCGAGTAGTGTCGTACACCGCGAGGAGGCCCGATGCCGGTCGCGCTCACCGAGGAACAGGCCGCGCTGGCCGAGGCGATCCACGCCTGGTCCGCGGCGCACCACCCGCGAGAGGCGGTGCGCGCGGCGGAAACCGGGGCCGGCGCGGAAGTCCCGGCGGGGTTCGCCGCTCTCGGCCTGTTCGGCGTCGCGGTGCCCGCGGCGGCCGGCGGGGCCGACGGCAGTGTCGCCGATCTCGCCGCCGGGCTCGCCGCGGCGGCGGAAGAACTCGTTCCCGGCCCGGTGCTGGGGACCGCCCTCGCCGGCCTCCTGCTGGCCGAGGTCCCCGAGGCGAAGGAGCTGCTGTCCGCCGTCGCCGAGGGCGAGGCCACGGTCGCGGTCCTGCTGGACGAGCTTTCGCTCGAGGACGGCGTCAGCGGGCTCGTGCCCGGCGCGGACGCCGGGACGTGGCTGCTGGTGCCGGTCGACGGGGGCCACGTGCTGCTCGCGCCCGGCACGCCCGGGGTGACCGTCGAGCCCCTGACGGCGTTCGACTTCTCGCGCCCGCTGGCCCGGATCCGGTGCTCGGGCGTCCGTGCCGACGTGCTCGCCCTGCCGCCGGTCCGGCCGCCGGCGGCGATCCTGGCCGCGGCCGAAGCGGCGGGCGTGGCGCGGCGGTGTCTCACCATCGCCGTCGAACACGCCAAGGTCCGGGAGCAGTTCGGGCAGCCGATCGGGGCGTTCCAGGCGGTCAAGCACCTGTGCGCCGAGATGCTTTGCCGCGCCGAAGCCGCCGAAGCGCTGGCCTGGGACGCGGCTTCCGGGCAGCACCCGCTGTCGGTGGCCGGTGCGGCCGTCGTCGCCCTCGACGCGGCCGTCGCCAACGCCAAGGACTGCGTCCAGGTGCTCGGCGGGATCGGGTTCACCTGGGAGCACGACGCGCACCTGTACCTGCGCCGGGCGGTGGCCCTGCGGCAGTGGCTCGGCGGGTCGTGGCGGCGGCAGGCGGCTTCGCTGGCGCTCTCCGGAAGCGAGCGGACGCTGGGTGTAGACGTCGGCGACGATCCCGCGCTGCGGGACGAGGTGGCGCGGATCGCGGCACTGCCCGCCGCTTCCCGGCGCGTCGCGCTCGCCGATGCGGGGTTACTGGCGCCGCACTGGCCGGTGCCCTACGGCCGGGGTGCCGACGCCGCGGAGCAGCTGCGGATCGACGCCGCGCTGGCCGCCGCCGGCGTCCGCCGTCCCGACCTGGTGATCGGCGCGTGGGCGGTGCCGACGATCCTCGAGCACGGCAGCGACGAGCAGCGCGCGCGGTTCGCCCGGCCGACCCTGCGCGGCGAGCTCACGTGGTGCCAGCTCTTCAGCGAGCCCGGTGCGGGGTCGGACCTGGCGGCGCTGCGGACGGCCGCCCGGCGCGTCGACGGTGGCTGGCTGCTGTCCGGCCAGAAGGTGTGGACGTCGCTGGCCCGCGAAGCCGACTGGGGCATCTGCCTGGCCCGCACCGACCCGGACGCGCCGAAGCACAAGGGCATCACGTACTTCCTGGTCGACATGCGCGCTTCGGGCATCACGACGCGCCCGCTGCGCGAGATCACCGGGGAGGCGGTGTTCAACGAGGTGTTCCTGGACGAGGTGTTCGTCCCGGACGCCGACGTCGTCGGCGTCCCGGGCGGCGGCTGGCGCCTGGCGCGCACGACCCTGGCCAACGAGCGGGTGGCCATCGGCAGCGGTTCGGCGGTCGGCGAAAGCGTGCAGACCTTGGTGTCCACAGTGGACGCCTCAGCGTTGGACGACGTCGCTTTGGACCGGCTCGGTTCGCTGGTCGCCGACGGGGTGGCGGGCTCGGTCCTGGACCTGCGGGCGGCCCTGCGCCGGCTGGAGGGCCAGGACCCGGGCGCGGAGTCGAGCGTCCGCAAGCTGCTCGGCGTTTCCCACCGGCAGGACGTGGCGGAGTTCGCGCTGGAGCTGGCGGGCACGGGCGCCCTGCTCGCGGACGGTCCGGCCCAGCAGGAATTCCTCCTGACCCGCTGCCTCTCGATCGCGGGCGGCACGACCCAGGTCCTGCGGTCCCTGACGGCGGAACGCCTCCTCGGCCTGCCCCGCGGCTGATGCCCCGCCAATCACGCGTGATGCCTCCTGGGTCACGCGTGATGCCCCTCGGCGCACGAGTGGGTTGCGTCGGGCAACGGTGCGAAAGGACCGTTCGTGCCGCCGAGGGCAAAACTGTCGGTCCCGTGTTCTAGCGTTGCGGTCGTGGAGTTCAGCGCAGACACCCAGGCCACCTACCTCCCCGCGGATCCCCCGCGGGAGGGCGTGCTGGCCCTGTGGGGCGAGGACGTGGCCGGTGGGACCACGATCGAGCTCGTGCTGCCCCGCGGCGCCAAGTTCGCGCGGACGAAGGTCGACGCCGAGCTGGTCCCGCTGGAGCGGGCGCTGCCCCGGCTGCTGTCGGTGGGGGAGGAGGCGAGCCCGGCGGTCGCGGCGTGGTCGGCCGCCGTCAACGCGGGGGTGAACCTCGTCGCCCGGGGGCGGCTGCGGCCCGCCGTCTCCCCGGCCGGCGCGGCGGCCTGGCGCATCGGCCCGTTGGACGCCGCCGACGAGGAACTGCTGCGCGGGCTCGCCGGTGCGTTGCCGCCGGAGGCGTACGCGCTGCCGCTGACCGGGCTGAAGCGCATCCGCCTGCACTCGCCGGACTCGCTGGTCCGCGCGCTCTGGGACGCCACGGCCGACCTGCTGGTCCGCAGCCCGGCCGCGCCCGTCGGGGCCGGCGACCCCGCGTTCGCGGCCCGTGAACCGGCGTTGCTCGGCCCGGACGGCGCCGCGTGGCTCGCGGAGCTGGAGGCTCGCGAACCGCGTGGCGTGCAGGTGCTCCTGCGGGTCGAGGGCCGGGACGACGACACGTTCGCCGGCGTGCTGGCGGTGCGCAGCATGGCCGAGCCGAGCCTGGTGGTGGAGGCGGCCACGCTGTGGGACGCCCCGGACGCGGTGCTGAACCGCCTCGGCGACCAGGTCGAGACGCAGCTGCTGCTGGGCCTGCGCCGCGGCGCGCGAGCCTGGGCCCCGCTGGGCCGGGTACTGGCCGAGCCGACGCCCGCGGGGCTGGCGCTGTCCGACGACGAGGTCGTCGACCTCCTCACCGAAGGCGCCCGCGAGCTGGGCGGCGCGGGGATCGAGGTGCTGTGGTCGAAGGGCCTGTTCGCGGGCGAGGTGAAGGCGAAGGCGAGCGCAACGCAGGCGCCGGCGAGCGTGGCGGGGCCGGAGTTCGCGCTGCGGAGCCTGCTGGAGTTCCGCTGGCAGCTCAGCCTGGGCGGCGAGCAGCTGACCGAGGCCGAGGTGACGGCGCTCGCCGAGGCCAAGCGGCCGCTGGTCCGCCTGCGCGGCCAGTGGGTGCGCGTGGATCCCCAGCTGCTCGCCCGCGTCCGCGGCCGGACCCGCAGGCTCGACGCGGGTGAGGCCCTGGCGGCGGCGTTGACGGGCGAGCTGGACCTGGACGGCGAGCGCGTGGAGTTCGCGGCGCCCCCGGCCCTGGACGGCTTGGTGTCGCGCATCCGCGACCGGGCGGAGGGTGCGGTGGCCCCACCGCCGGGGTTGCAGGCGACGCTGCGCCCGTACCAGCGGGCGGGACTGGCCTGGCTGGCGACGATGACGGGACTGGGGCTGGGCGCGTGCCTGGCCGACGACATGGGGTTGGGCAAGACGATCCAGCTGATCGCCCTCCACCTGCACCGGCGCGACCTGGCAGCCCAGGCTCTGCCCGCCGCGGCGCTCGCCGGCGACGGAACGCAGGCAGGCGACGGAACGCAGGCAGGCGTGGGGGTACCGCCGCAACCCGGCGAGGTGGCTCGCCCAGCGGCCGACCCGGCGCCGGAGTCCGGTGCGCTGTCCGGCGAGGTGACCCAATCGGCAGCCGGGCCGGTGCTGGATTCCGGCGTGCAGCCCAGCGACGTGGCCCAACTGGCGGCCGGCTCGGTGCCGATCGGCGAAACTCCCGCGGCTGGCGGCCTGCCGGTGGCCGGAGCCGAGGGACCGGCGGCCGACCCGGCGCCGGATTCCGGCGTGCAGCCCGGTGAGGACACCCGGCCGGCATCCGGCCCGCTGCCGGTCGCCGAAGGGCCGTCGGCCGTCGGTGGGCCCACCCTCGTCCTCTGTCCCACCTCCCTCCTCGGCAACTGGGAGCGCGAGTTCGCCCGCTTCGCCCCGGACATCCCCGTCCGCCGGTTCCACGGTGGCGGCCGTCACCTCGGCGACCTCGCTCCCGACGAGGTCGTCCTGGCCACCTACGGCGTCCTCCGCCGCGACCGCGAAACGCTGTCCGAAGTGGACTGGGGGCTGGTCGCCGCCGATGAGGCGCAGCACGTCAAGAATCCGCTGTCCGCCACCGCCAAGGAACTGCGCAAGGTTCCCGCCCGGGCCAAGGTCGCGCTCACCGGTACGCCCGTCGAGAACCGCCTCACCGAGCTGTGGTCCATTGTGGACTGGACCACCCCCGGCCTGCTCGGCCCGCTCGACCGCTTCCGCCGCACCGTCGCGCGGCCGATCGAACGCGACCGCGACAAGGCCGTCACCGAACGGCTGGCCGCCACCGTCCGGCCGTTCCTGCTGCGGCGGCGCAAAAGCGACCCCGACATCGCCCCGGAACTGCCGCGCAAGACCGAGACCGACCGGTTCGTCCCGCTCACCGCCGAGCAGACCACCCTCTACGAAGCCGTCGTGCGCGAAAACCTGGCCGAAATCCGCGAGACGCAGGGCATCAAGCGGCGCGGCCAGGTCCTGCAGCTGCTCACCGAACTCAAACAGATCTGCAACCACCCCGCCCAGTTCCTCAAGGAGCCGCACGGCACCCTCACCGGCCGCTCCGGCAAGCTCGCCGCGTTCGAAGAACTGCTGGACGTCATCCTCGACGAGGGCGAGAGCGTGCTCGTCTTCAGCCAGTACGTCCAGCTCTGCCGCCTGCTCGAGCGGCGCCTCACCGAGCGTGGCCTGCCCACCGAACTGCTCTCCGGGGACAGCTCGCCGGCCAAGCGGCAGGACATGGTCGACCGGTTCCAGGCCGGCGAGATCCCCGTTTTCCTGCTCTCGCTCAAGGCGGGCGGCGTCGGGCTCAACCTGACCCGGGCCACCCACGTGATCCACTACGACCGCTGGTGGAACCCGGCGGTCGAGGACCAGGCCACCGACCGCGCGTACCGGATCGGGCAGGACAGGCCGGTCCAGGTGCACCGGCTGATCGCCGAGGGCACCCTGGAAGAACGGATCGCGCAGGTCCTCGAAAAGAAGCGCGGGCTCGCCGAGTCGATCGTCGGCGCGGGCGAAGACTGGATCACCGAACTGTCCGACGACCAGCTCGCCGACCTCGTCCGGCTCGGGAGCGGGTGATGCCGCCACGGCGGAACTTCGGCACCACCTGGTGGGGCCGCGCCTGGGTCGACGCCCTGGAACAACGCGCGAAGCTCGACCCGAACCGGCTGCCGCGCGGGCGGACGTACGCGCGAAAGGGCACGGTCGGCGAGCTGCACTTCGGCGCCGGTGAGATGACGGCGCGGGTGCGGGGCAGCCGGCCGCAGCCGTACAAGGTGACGATCACCATGCGCACCTTCACCGACGGCGAGTGGGACACGCTGCTCGGCGTGGTCGGCACGCAGCTCGGGCACGCGGCCGCCCTGCTCGACGGCGAGCTGCCCGGCGCGCTGGCCGAGCAGGCCCGCGAGGCGGGCGCCGACCTGCTGCCGGGCCCGGGCGACCTGCGGCCGCGGTGCTCGTGCCCGGACTCGGCGAACCCGTGCAAGCACGTCGCCGCGGTGTACTACCTGGTCGCCGACGAGGTGGACCGCGACCCGTTCACGCTGTTCCTGCTGCGTGGCCGCCCGCGGGTGGACGTGCTGGCCGAGTTGCGCGCCCGCCGGTCGCCGGCCCGCGGCGAGAAACCGCAGCTCCCGAAGCGCGTGGACGAGGGCCTGACACCGAAGGCCGCCTACGCCCGCCGGCCGGGTGCGATCCCTGCCCTGCCGCCACCACCGCGGGTCCCCGGGCCACCGGCGGTCCTGGACCTCGACCCGCCCCCGGTCACGGGCTGGACGGCGGCGGCCCTGACCACCCTGGCCGCGGATGCGGCCGCCCTCGCCCGCGACCTCCTGACCACCGGCGCGGCGGCGGCCGAGCTGACGTTCGAGGAGGACCTCGCCCGCCGCGCGGCGGCCCGGACGGCCCCGGAGATCACCGCCCTGGCCACGGCGGCGCAGGTGCCGCCCCGCGACCTGACCCGCTGGGCCGAGGCCTGGCGCGAAGCCGGCCGCGGCGGCCTGGCGGCCCACCGGGAGACATGGCAGCCAGGCCCGGGTCCCCTGGCCGAAGCCCAGGAAGTCCTGGCAGACGCGGGCCTGCCGGGAAAGCCGAAGGTGTGGCGAAACCGCCTCACACAGGGAGAACTCCAACTGCGCTACGGCCGCGATGCGCGTTGGTACCGCTTCGTCCGCGAAGGACCGGAGTGGCGCCTCGACGGCCCGCCTTCGGCGAGCCCGCTGGACCTCGTCTACTGAGCCCGCTCGGCTTTCCAGGCGTTGTACGTGTAGTCCAGGAACCGCGCCACCCCGCGCACCACGTGCGCCGACCGCACCGACGTGAACACGTCGAACGCGTGCTGCGCCCCCGCCAGCTCCGCGTACGCCACCGGCTGCCGGGACTTCTCGCGCAGGCGCGAAACGAACTCGCGCGCTTCCCGCACCGGGACCAGCGAATCGTCCCGTCCGTGGATCACGAAGAACGGCGGGGCGTCCGACGTGATCCGATCCAGCGGCGACGCCGCGATGTAGTCGTCCAAGTGGGCCACCGGATCCCGGTCCGGCGCGAACACGCGCCGCGCGATCAGGCTCTCCAGGCGGTACTGGCTCGCCGGTGCGCCGGACGTCGCTGCGAAGTCGTACACGCCGTAGTGCGGGACGCACGCCTGGACGCTCGTGTCGACGTCCTCGAACGACGGCTGCAGGGCCGGGTCGTTCTGGGACAACGCCAGCAGCGCCGACAGGTGGCCGCCCGCCGAGCCGCCCGTCACCGCCACGAACCGCGGGTCGCCGCCGTAGGAGGCGATCGACGTGCGAATCCACGCCAGGGCCTGCTTCGCCGCGACGATGTGCGCCGGCCAGCGGTGGGCCGGGGACAGCGGGTAGTTGATCGCGACGCACACCCAGCCGCGCCGCGCCAGGTAGCGCATCAGCGGCCGGCCCTGCTCCTCCTTGTTGCCGATCACCCACGCCCCGCCGTGGACCTGCAGCAGCACCGGAGCACCCGAGACCGGCGAAGCAGGGCGGTAGACGTCCAGCAGGAACCGCTTGCCGCCCGGGGCGTAGGCGATGTTGCGGTCGACGCGGACGTCCGGGGCGCCCATCCGGAACGGCAGCGCCAGCTCGCCCCACGGCAACCCCAGATCGGACCGGCCCAGTTCCGAGGCGTAGTCCGGACCCAGCGCCGACGTCAGCGCCTTCTCGATCTCCTCGCGGGCGCCGTGCCCGGTGCGGACCAGGGTGGCCAGCCCGGCCGCGGACGCCGCCGCCATCGCCAGGCCCGCCTTCGTCGACCGGTCGCCGACGCCGTGGCGGGCCACGTGGAGCAGCGAATCCGCGGCCGTCAGGGCCAGGAACTGGGGCGCCAGCTCGCCGGTCAGCCAGCCGGCGAAGAACACCGGGATCGTCGTGGACCGGGCCCGCAGCGGGCGGAGGGCGTTGGCGGTGAGACCGAGCTGGACCGCGCGACGGATCAGGAAATTCGGCTGCACCACCGCGATGATACCGGCGAGTAGGGTGACGCGCCGCTCACCGGATGTGGCCTACCCTGGCGCCATGCAGAGATTGAGCGGCCTCGACGCGAGTTTCCTCTACCTCGAGACGTCGTCGCAGGTCCTGCACGTCTGCGGGCTGCTCGTCCTCGACGGCTCGACCGTCCCCGGCGGCTACTCGTTCGCGAAGCTCCACGAAAAGCTCGACGGGCGCGTCCGTGAGATCCCGGCGTTCCGCCGCAAACTGCACAATCCGCTCTGGAACCTCAGCCACCCGGTCTGGATCGAGGACGAGGACTTCGACCTCGACCACCACGTGCACCGCATCGGCGTGCCCGCCCCCGGCGACCGCGCCGAACTGGCCGACCTCTGCGCGCACATCGCCGGGCAGCAGCTGGACCGCGCGCACCCGCTGTGGCAGCTCTACGTCATCGAGGGCCTGGCCGACGGCCAGTTCGCGGTGCTGCTCAAGATGCACCACGCGAGCGTCGACGGCGTCAGCGGCGCCAGCCTGATCACCCACCTGGCCGGCCTGGCACCGGACGCGCCGATGCCGGAGGTCGACGAGCGCCGCAACGCCGGGACGCCGTCGCCGCTGGACCTGCTGCGCTCCGGCGTCGAGAACGTCGCGAGACGGCCCGCCGAGGTCGCTCGGCTGCTGCCGGACCTGCTGGGCCTGGTGCCGCGGTGGCTCGGCCGGGCGTTGCGCGGCCAGGGGATGCCGGTCCCGTTCACCGCGCCGAGGACGTCGCTGAACGGCACGATCACCGGGCACCGCAGCGTCGCGTTCGCCCAGCTGGACCTCGCCGAGATCAAGGAGGTCAAGAACGCCTTCGGGGTCACGGTCAACGACGTCGTGCTCGCCCTCGTCGCCGGCGCCCTGCGCGAGTTCCTCGACGCCCGCGGCGAGCTGCCGGCGGACCCGCTGGTGGCGACCGTCCCGGTCTCGGTGCACGACCGCACCGAACGGGAGCACGGCAGCAACAAGGTTTCGGCGTTCTTCGCCTCCCTGCCGACGCACCTGGCCGACCCGGCCGCGCGGGTGTTCTTCCTCGCCGAGGCCAACCGGCGGTCGAAGGACCACCACCACGACATCGACGCCGACATGCTGCAGGACTGGGCGCAGTTCTCGGCCGCGACGATGTTCGGCCTCGCCGTGCGCGCGTATTCGGCGCTGCGGCTGGCCGAGAAGCATCCGGTGGTGCACAACCTGGTCGTCTCGAACGTGCCCGGCCCGCCGATGCCGCTGTACTTCCTCGGCGCGCGGATCACCGGCTTCTACCCGCTCGGCCCGGTCTTCCACGGCGCCGGGCTGAACGTCACCGTGCTGTCCAACGCCGGCCAGGTGCACGTCGGCCTGCTCGGCGCGCGCGAGCTGGTCAAGGACCTGTGGCCGCTGGCCGACGCGCTGCCGGACGCGCTCGCCGAGCTGCTCAAGGCCGCGGGCTGAGCACCACCACCGGGATCTCCCGCTCGGTCCAGGCCTGGTACTTCGCGAAGTCCGCGTACAGCTCGACCAACCGCGGCCAGAGCGCGTCGCGTTCGGCGCCCGCCGCGACCCGCGCCCGGACCGGCACGCCGCGGCGGCCCTTGACGTGGATGCGGGTTTCCGGGCGTGCGACCAGGTTGTGGTACCACTGCGGGTGCTTCGGCAGGCCGCCCTGGGACGCGACGATGACGACGTCTTCGCCGTCGCGCAGGTACAGCAGCGGCGTGGTGAACAGCCGGCCCGACCTGCGGCCGCGGTGCTCCAGCAGCAGCGTCGGCACCGGCTTGCGGAAGCCGGCCCCGACCCGCCAGGTGCTGCCGACCCGGCCGCCGGTCAGCCGGAAGACCGCCACCTGCGCCTTGGCCGCGTACTTGATGACCTTGACCGTGACGGGCGAGTCGAGCCCCTCGGGTTTCTGGTCGGGCAAGCTGAAGCGTCCCATCAGAACTTCCTTCCTCGGAGCGAGCGGACGGCGGTGAGCAGGGCGGGCACCCACCGGTCGGCGGCGAGGACGCAGGCGGCGTGCCCGGCCGCGACCTCGTAGCTCACCGCGCCCGGGATGCGGCGGGCGAGGGACCGCTGGTGGTCCGGGGCGATGAACCGGTCCCGGGCGGTCACGACGACCGCGGCCGGCAGGCGCAGCGTGGGCAGCCACGGCGTCGAGTCGAACCGGCCGATCTCGTCGACGGCGACCGCGATCTCCCACGGCTTGGTCGACCGGAACTCCCGCAGGCCCCACCGGTGGTCCTCGACGCGCCGCGACGGTGCCACCGGGAGCCGGGCACGCGCACGCAGCCGCGGCAGCGCCCGGCCGAAGACGTCGAGGGCGGCGCGTTGCCGCAGCCCGCGGCGGAAGGAGCTCGCGGTGGAACAGAGCACCAGACCGGTAACACGTTCTGGTTCGGCGCGCGCCACGAGCTGGGCGACCAGCCCGCCCATCGAGTACCCGGCGAGCGCGAACCGCGCCAGGCCGAGCGCGTCCGCGACCGCCACGACGTCCTCGGCGCAGTCGGCGAGCCGGAACTCCGGCGACCGGATGCCCCGGCCGTGCCACCGCTGGTCGAACACGACGACGCGGTGGTCCCGCGCCAGCTTCGCCAGCGCCGGGTACCAGGTCAGCAGGCCCGTGCAGGCCACGGAGTGCAGCAGCACCAGCGCGGGCGCGTCCCGCGGCCCGACGTCGGTGACGACGGTCCGGCCGCGCCCGGGCAGGTCGAGCGGAACCGGGTCGGGCACGCCGGCGGTCGGCGGCACGGTGAGCAGCCGCCTCCGCGCCATTGCGCCACCCCCGGGGGTTGCCGTGTCCGCCCTTTCCGGTTAAGACTAGAACATGTTTCAGTATTGCGTCGATCCGGAGGGCGGGCGTGGACTTCACCCTTGACGAAGCGCAGACCGAGATCGCCGCGCTCGCCGCGAAGGTGCTCGGGTCGGAAGACAACCCGTGGCGTGCCCTCGCGTCGTCCGGTCTGCTCGCGCTCGCGCTGCCGCCGGACCTGGAGGGCGACGGCCTCGGCGTCGCGGAGGTCGCCCAGGTGCTCACCGAGGCCGGCCGGGTCGCCGCGCCGGTTCCCGCCTTTGCCGCGTTGGCGCTGGGTGTCCTGCCCGTCGAGACGCTCGGCACGCCCGCGCAGCGCGCGGCCCTCCTGCCGCCGGTCGCGACCGGGGAAACCCTGCTGACCGCGGCGCTGCACGAGCCCTCCGCGCCGCTGGTCGCCGAGCCCGCGACGACCGCCCGCGCGGACGGCGGCCGCTGGGTCCTCGACGGCGTCAAGACCGCGGTCCCGTACGCCGCGGAGGCGCACCGGATCCTCACGCCGGTGTCCACCCCGCACGGCACCGCCGTGTACCTGGTCGATCCGCGCGCCGACGGCGTCACGCTCGTCCCCGCGCGGAACTCGGCCGGCACCCCCGAACGCACCGTGCGCCTGGACGCCGTGGCCGTCGAGGAGGCCGACCTGCTGGCCGACGGGGACGCCGTCGCCGTCCTGCACCGGTTCGCGCTGGCCGGGGCCCTCGCCCAGGGCGACGGCCTGCTCGCCGGCGCCCTCGCGCTGACCGTCAAGCATGTCGGCGAGCGCGCTCAGTTCGGCCGTCCGCTGGCGACGTTCCAGGCGGTGGCCGGGCAGATCGCCGACGTCTACGTGGCCGCCCGGACCGTGCACCTCGCCGTGACGTCGGCGGTGTGGCGGCTGGCATCCGGGCTCGACGCCGACGCCGAACTCGACGTCGCCGCCCACTGGTTCACGTCCCAGGCCCCGCAAGCGCTGGCCACCTGCCACCACCTGCACGGCGGGGTCGGCGTCGACGAAACCTATCCGCTGCACCGGTATTCGTCGGCGGTCAAGGATCTCGGCCGGGCGCTCGGCGGCGCCGCGCACCGGCTCGGCAGGCTCGGCGAACGAGTGGCGGGGGTGCGCGGATGCACGTCGAACTGACCGCGGCGCAGCGGGAACTGCGCGCCGAGCTGCGCGCGTACTTCGCCGGGCTGATCAGTCCCGAAGAACGCCAGGCCATGCGGCGCGAGCGGCACGGGCCGGTGTTCCGGGAAATCGTCCGCCGGATGGGCCGCGACGGCCGGCTCGGCGTCGGCTGGCCGGTCGAGTACGGCGGCCAGGGGTTCGGCGGGATCGAACAGCACCTGTTCGTCGACGAAGCCGCACGCGCCGACGTCCAGCTGCCGTCGGTGACGCTGCAGACGGTCGGGCCGACGCTGCAGGAGTTCGGCACGGACGAACAGAAGTCCTTCTTCCTGCCCAAGATCCTGGCGGGGGAGATCCACTTCGCGATCGGGTACACCGAACCGGAAGCGGGAACCGACCTGGCGGCGCTGCGGACGACGGCGGTGCGCGACGGCGACGAATACGTCGTCAACGGCCAGAAGATCTTCACCACCGGCGGGCACGACGCCGACTACATCTGGCTCGCGGTGCGGACCGAGCCCGGCGCGCCGAAGCACCGGGGCATCTCGATCCTCATCGTCGACACGAGCGATCCCGGCTACTCGTGGACGCCGATCATCACCTGCGACGGCGCGCACCACGTCAACGCGACGTACTATTCGGACGTTCGCGTGCCGGCAAACCGGTTGGTGGGCACCGAAAACGCAGGCTGGCGGCTGATCACGACCCAGCTCAACCACGAGCGCGTGATGCTCGGCCCGGCCGGGCGCATCGGCGGCCTGTACGACCGGGTGCACGCCTGGGCGGCCGCGCACGGCCTGCTGGACCTCGCCGACGTCCGGGCCGTGCTGGCCGACGCGCTCGCCGTCACGCGGGTGAACGAACTGCTGAACTGGCAGGTCGCGGTGTCCTCGGCGAGCGCGCCGGTGGGCGTGGCCGACGCGTCGGCGACCAAGGTGTTCAGCTCCGAAGCCATCCAGCGGATCGGCCGGGGTCTCGAAGAAGTCGTCGGGCGCCACGGCGATCTGTCCGATCCGGACACCGCGGAGCTGGCGGACTGGCTCGACCTCACCGCGAAGCGCAACATCGTGCTGACGTTCGGTGGTGGCGTCAGCGAAATCCAACGGGAGCTGATCGCGTCGATCGGCCTGGGCCTGCCGAGGGTGCCACGATGAACGTCGAAGAGGCCGCAGCGGAAATCGCCGCGCGCGGGGAGTCCGCGCCGCGCCTCGCCCGGGATCCGGTCAACCAGGCCATGGTCAACAACTGGGTCGAGGCGATCGGGGACGCCAACCCGGTCTACACCGATCCGGGGTTCGCCGCCGCAAGCGTCCACAAGGGACTCGTGGCGCCACCCGCGATGGCCCAGGTGTGGACGATGAACGGCCTGCACGGCACCCGGCCCGCCGACGACCCCCTCGGCGCGATGATGGCCGTGCTCGACGAGGCCGGGTTCACCTCCGTGGTGGCCACGAACTCCGAGCAGACCTACCACCGGTACCTGCGGCCGGGGGAGCACGTGGCGGGCACGACCCGGCTGGAACAGGTCGTCGGCCCGAAGCGGACGGCGCTGGGGGAGGGCTGGTTCGTCACCACCCGGACGACCTGGTCGGTCGGGGACGAAGCCGTCGCCGAGATGGTGTTCCGGGTGCTCAAGTTCCGGCCGCCCGCGCCGAAGCCGCCGCCCGCGCCGGTGCTGCGGCCGGTGATCAGCCGCGACACCGAGTTCTTCTGGGACGGCCTGCGCGAGGGTGAACTGCGGATCCAGCGCTGGGGCGAAACCCTGCGGCACCCGCCGGGGCCGATGCCGCCCGACGGCGCACTGGACACCAAGCCCGACTACGTCGTCGCGAGCGGCCGGGGGACTGTGTTCTCCTACGTCGTGCACCACCACCCGCCGGTGCCGGGCAAGGAACTGCCGTTCGTGGTGGCCCTGGTGGAACTGGAAGAAGGGGTCCGCGTCATGGCCGAACTCCTGGACGCGGCCCCGGACGAGGTCCACATCGGACTGCCGGTGGTGGCGGCGTTCGTCCGCGTCGACGACGACCTGACCCTGCCCGCGTGGAAGGTGGCCCGATGACCGCCGTCGCCGAAGGGACCGAGCTGCCGCCGCTGACGATCGAGGCGTCGCCGACGTTCGTCGTCAGCACCGCGCTGGCCACGCGTGACTTCCAGGACGTCCACCACGACCGCGATGCGGCCGTCGAGCGGGGTTCGAAGGACATCTTCCTGAACATCCTGACCGACACGGGTCTGGTGCAGCGGTTCGTATCGGAGTGGGCCGGGCCCGAGGCGCTGATCCGGTCGATCAAGATCCGGCTCGGGGTCCCGTGCTACGCCTACGACACGCTGACGTTCACCGGCCGGGTGGTTTCGGCCGACGGGCGTGACGTCGTCGTCTCGGTGTCCGGTGTGGACAGTCTCGGCGAGCACGTCGCCGGGACCGTGGAGGTGACGCTGCCGTGACGCTCTCGGGCAAGGCGGCCATCGCCGGGATCGGCGCGACGGAGTTCTCCAAGGACTCCGGGCGCAGCGAACTGCGGCTGGCGGCCGAATGCATCTCGCACGCACTCGCCGACGCGGGGCTGCGGCCGTCCGATGTGGACGGACTGGTGTCGTTCACCATGGACGGCAACGCCGAGATCGCGGTGGCGCGCGAACTGGGGATCCCGGAACTGAAGTTCTTCAGCCGCATCCACTACGGCGGCGGCGCCGCGGCGGCGACCGTGCAGCAGGCCGCGATGGCGGTGGCGACCGGGGTCGCGGACGTCGTCGTCGCCTACCGGGCGTTCAACGAGCGGTCCGGGCACCGCTTCGGCCAGGTGTCCCCGGCCGCGGCCGGGCAGGTCAACTCGTCCGGCGTGGACAACGCCTTCCACTACCCGATGGGCATCGCGACGCCGGCGGCGACGGTGGCCATGGTCGCGCAGCGGTACCTGCACGACTACGGCGCGACGAGCGAGGACTTCGGGCGCGTCGCGGTGATCGACCGCAAGCACGCGGCGACCAACCCGGACGCGTGGTTCCACGGCCGGCCGATCACGCTGGAGGAGCACCAGGCGTCGCGCTGGGTGGCCGAGCCGCTGCACCTGCTCGACTGCTGCCAGGAGAGCGACGGCGGGGTCGCGCTGGTCGTGACGAGCGTGGAGCGGGCGCGCGAGCTGGCGCGGCCGCCGGCGGTGATCGCCGCGGCGGCGCAGGGGAGCGGGCCGGACCAGTACGTGATGACCAGCTACTACCGCGACGACCTGGCCGCGCTGCCGGAGATGGGTGTCGTCGGGCGGCAGCTGTGGGGACAGGCCGGGCTCGGACCGTCCGATGTGGACGTTGCCGTGCTGTACGACCACTTCACGCCGTACGTGCTGATGCAGCTGGAGGAGCTGGGGTTCTGCGGCCGGGGCGAGGCGAAGGACTTCATCGCCGACGGCGCGCTGGAGCTCGACGGCGCGTTGCCGCTCAACCCGCACGGCGGCCAGCTGGGCGAGGCGTACATCCACGGCATGAACGGCATCGCGGAGGGGGTCCGCCAGATCCGCGGCACGGCGGTCAACCAGGTGGCGGGCGCGGCGCGGGTCCTGGTCACGGCCGGTACCGGGGTGCCCACGAGCGGGCTCATCCTGGCGGGTGACTGAGCGTCACCTCATTGACGGCTGGTGCGCGGCCGTCGTGGGTGTCACGGTGGAAACACCACCCACGACGGAGAGTGAGGCCGATGGCGGTCGACTGGGCGCTCACGGCGGTGTTCGCGGCGCTGGCGCTGCCGTGCGTGCTGCGGCTGGTCCGCCTCGACTACGCACGCCTGGGCCACGGCGTCCGCCACGGCGATTTGGCGGAGCTGCTGCTGGTGGTGGCGATGGTGGCGATGGTCTCCCCGGTGGGCGGCCCGATCCCGGCGGCGGGCTGGCAGGCGGTGCTGGCCCTGACGGCGGGCTGGTTCGCGGTGGCGTGGTGGCGGGGACAGGCGTGCCTCCACCACGCGTTGTCGGCGGCGGCGATGGTGTACATGGTGACGGCGATGCCCCACGCGGCGATGGACCACGGCCCGTGGCTGACGATGGCCACGATGGACGCCCGGCTGGCCCTACCCCTGGTGGCCGTGGCGGCGGCGGGCTACTTCGTGCTGGACGCGGCGTGGTCGGGGGTGCTGGCGGTGCGGGGAGCGCCGGGCGCGGACTCCGGCTCGGCTCCCGGCTCCGGGCAGGCGTCGCGCGCGGTGTGCCGGACGGCGATGGGCGCCGGGATGGGCTACCTGCTGCTGGCCTCGGCTTTGTGAGCGCGGCGCGGAGAGGTCCCCGGCCTGGGGGTCCCCCGGATTCAACGTTACCGGAGACCCCCGACAGTTTTCGGGCTCGCGACCGGCTCACGACCGGCTCGCGTCGGGCTGGTGACCGGCTCGCGTCGGGCTCACGACGGGCTCGCGACCGGCTTGCGTCGGGCCCGCGACCGACCCACGACCGACCCACGACCGACTCACGACCGCTCACGACGGGCTCGCGTCGGGCTGGTGACCGGCTCACGAAAGGCCGTGGCAGACCTCAGCCCGTGACCCGGCGAACCTCCCCCAGCGCGCTCTCCCCGGCCGCCGGGAGCGAAGCTGCCGGGTGCGACGCCGTCCACTGACCTGCCGCGGCGATGTCACCCTTCAAAGCCGTGATCAAGTCCTCCGCCGAGGCGTACTTCTCCTGGTCCCGCAGGTGCGTGCCCAGCCACACCACCAGCGTCTCGCCGTACAGGTCGCCGCTGAAGTCCAGGACGTGGGCCTCCAGCAGCCGGTACCCGTCCGCGCCGTAGTACGTCGGGCGGCGGCCGACCGAGATCGCCGCCGGGAGGCGGGTGCCGTCCGGGCGGCCGATCCAGCCCGCCCACACCCCGTCGCCCAGTGAGCCGGACTGGTCGCTCAAGGCGATGTTGGCCGTCGGAAAGCCCAGCTCACGGCCGCGCTTGTCGCCCGGCTCGACCGTTCCGCGCACCACGAAGTATTCCGGCATCCGTCCTCCCGAAGTCTCCCCACCACGGTAGCCGCCCCCGCGGCGCCGCTCAGGAAGTGGACACCAGCACCGTGTCCGCCAGCACCGGCGCGTCGTCGCGCTCGGCCGCCGACGTCGTCACCAGCAGCCGGTCGTCCGCGCGCCACACCCGGATGCGCAGCGTCTCGCCCGGGAACACCACGCCGGCGAACTTCGTCGCGAACGACGCCACCCGCGCCGGGTCGCCGTCCAGGAACTCGTTCACCAGCACCCGCGCCACGATCCCGTACGTGCACAGCCCGTGCAGGATCGGCCGGTCGAAGCCCGCCGCCCGGGCGAACGCCGGGTCCGCGTGCAGCGGGTTCCGGTCACCGCACAGCCGGTACAGCAGCGCCTGCTGGGGCAGCGTCGGGACCTCCAGGACGACGTCCGGCGCCCCCGAGGGCCAGGGGATCCGGTCCGAAGGGCCCCGCGAGCCGCCGAAGCCGCCCTCGCCGCGGGCGAAGATGCTCGACCGGGCTGTCCACAGTGGATCACCCGCCGACGAGGTGACCGAAACCTCCTGGACCACCACGGCGGCCTTGCCCTTGTCGTACACGTCGGCGACCCGCGACCGCGCCACCGCCTTCCCCGACGTGGGGATCGGCTGGTGCAGTGTGATCTCCTGCTTCCCGTGCAGCACCTTCGCCAGGTCGATCTCCACCCCGGGGAACGACACCGCCGGCGGGTCGAACACGCGCAGGTTCGCCGCCACCGTCGCGAACGTCGGCAGCACCACCAGGTCCTGCTCGTAGGTGAACCGCAGCTCGTCCGGGCCCGCGCCCAGCGCCAGGTGGTAGAGCAGCACGTCCGACGACGTCCAGGCGAAGCTCACCTCGCCGATCTCGGCACCGATGGCGACCGCGGGATCGATGGGCACGCGCGAACTCCTATTCGTAGCTGATCGAGACCTCGTCGGTGACCGGCAGCGACTGGCAGGCCAGCACGATGCCGTCCGCCATGTCCTCGGCGTCGAGCACCTCGTTGTGCAGCATCTTCACCTCACCGGACACGACCCGGCAAGCGCACGCGCTGCACTGTCCCTCACGACACGAGAAAGGCGCGTCCAAGCCGTCTTCGAGCAGCCGGTCGAGCAGCTTCCGCTGCCGCGGCCAGGTCAGCGTCCGCGTGTCGCCGTCGAGCGACACGGTCAGCGACGCCGGGGCATCGTCGGACTCCACCTCGGGTTCCGGCGCGGCAGCCTCGAACGGGTTCCCGGTCAGCGACGTGAACTTCTCGACGTGCACCCGGTCCCGCGGCACCCCGAGCTGTCCCAGGGCCTCTCGTACGGCCGCCATGAACGGCGCCGGCCCGCACAGGAAAGCTTCGTGGGCCGTGTACGCCGAAGCCAGCCCGCGCAGCTGCGAGACGTCCGGCAGGCCCTGGACGCTCTCCAGCCAGTGGACGACGACCAGCCGGTCGCCGTGGCGCTTGGCCAGCGACGCCAGCTCGCCCGCGAAGATCACCGAGCGCTCGTCGCGGTTCGCGTACACCAGCACGACCCGCCCGGAACCGGTCTCCAGCGCCGTCTTCAGGATGGCCATCACCGGGGTGATGCCGCTGCCGGCGGCGAACAGCAGGAAGTCCTCGTCCACCGACCCCGGGCAGAACACCCCGGCCGGCGCCAGCACGTCGACCCGCATCCCCGGCCGCAACGACGAGCAGATCCAGCCGGACCCGTACCCGCCGTCGGTCCGCTTGACCGTCACCTGCACGCGGTTCTCGTGCGGCGCGCTCGAGAGCGAGTAGCACCGGGCGACCGAACCCGTCCGGTCGCTCGGGATCCGCAGAGTCAGGAACTGTCCTGCCGAATAGGCAAAAGCAGCAGCGTGCTCCGGAGGGATCTCGAAGACCACCGACCGCGCGTCCGGGGTTTCGACGACGACGTCGGCGACGGTCAGCGTGTAGACCCGCTCAGCCATCGGCCACCGCCAGCGTGCCTTCGCGCACCGCGTCGCCGATGCTGTCGGCCAGCTTCGGGCACGTGTCGAGCAACGCCGACGGGCCGTCCGCGCCGGCGAACACCGGGCAGGTGTCGGCGGGCCGGGACGTCCACTGGATGCTCGTGTGCTGGATGCTGTTCTTCTTCACCAGCACGCACGTCCCGCAGCTGCGGCACTCGTGCGGCCGCAGCCCGCCCGACAGGAACTCGGTCCGCTCGGCCGTGGTCACACTTCCGCCTCGGTCTTCTGCCGCGCCAGGTTCTCCGCGACCTCCGCCGCCCACGCCTCGTTCGCCTTCGTCGTGTCCACTTCGAACTCGAACCGCTGCGTCATGTCCTCGGTGACGTCGGCGGCGTCGACGTAGAACTGCTGGTACCACCGGCGAAGCTGGTAGACCGGACCGTCCTCTTCGCACAGCAGCGGGTTGTCGATCTGCGTCTTGTGCTTCCAGATCTCGACGTCCTGCAGGAACCCGGCGCCGATCCCGCGGGCCAGCTTCGCGGCGATCTTGTCCGCGTGCTCGTCGGAGATCCCCGGCAGCTTCTTGACCTTCATGCCGTACTGCAGCACGAACGACGTCGGCGTCACCGGGTAGTGGCAGTTGATGAGCACGCTCTCGATTTCGTAGCCCTGGAACGAGTTCACCAGCTTGTTGATCATGTACGACGGCCCGAAGTACGACGCCTCCGACCGCAGCAGGTTGTCCTCGCCGCCGTAGTTCGACGCCATGCCCATGTCCGGGCGGCCCTTGGTGTTCAGGTACTGCGTCGCGATGTGACCTTCGAAGACGTTCTTGAAGTACGTCGGGTAGGCATAATGAATATAGAAAAAATGCGCCATGTCGACGACGTTGTCGATGATCTCCCGGCAGTTGGAGCCGTCGATGAAGATCTCGTCCCAGGTCCAGTTGCTCCACTCGGCGCTGTCGGCCGCCTCGATCAGCGGGATCGCCAGCTCCTCGGCCGGTGGGTTGCCCTCCGGGTCGTGCCAGACGAGCAGCTGCCCGTTGCGCACCTCCGACGTCCACGACCGCGTCCGCGCGCGCAGCGGAACCCGCTTGGCGTAGGGGATCGAGACGCACTTGCCCTTGCCGCTCCAGCGCCAGTCGTGGAACGGGCAGGCCACCTCGTCGCCCTTGACGCTGCCCTGGGTGAGGTCGCCGCCCATGTGCCGGCAGTAGCCGTCGAGCACGTGCAGCTCGCCCGCCGAGTCTGCCCACACCACGAGCTTCGTGCCGAACGCGGTGACCGCGTGCGGTTCCCCGTCGCGGAAGTTCGCCGCCAGGCCCAGGCAGTGCCAGCCGCGGGCGAACCGGGTCGGCGGCTCACCGGCGTAGATGGTGCGTACCGAATCCTGCGTCATCGCTGCCCTCCCGTGGTCCCCTGATCTTCGTTCGCCAGCCGCGTCGCCGCAAGGTAGCCGAACACCATGGCGGGCCCGATGGTCGCGCCCGGCCCGGCGTACGTCCGGCCCATCACGGCGGCGCTGGCGTTGCCCGCGGCGAACAGGCCCGGCACGGCCGAGCCGTCCTCGCGCAGCACCTGCGCGTGCTCGTCGGTGCGCAGCCCGCCCTTGGTGCCCAGGTCGCCCGGCACGATCTTGACCGCGTAGAACGGCGCCTTGTCGAGCGGGCCGAGGCTGGGGTTGGGTTTGTTGCGCGGGTCGCCGTAGTAGTGGTCGTACTTGCTGACACCACGCTGGAAATCCTCGTCGACGCCGTTGCGCGCGAAGCCGTTGAAGCGCTCGACGGTGGCCTCCAACGCGGACGCCGGGACGTCGATCTTCGCCGCCAGCCCGGCCAGCGTCGACGACTTCGCCGCGATCCCGGCCTTGAACCAGCGGCCGGGCAGCGGCTGGCGCGGCCCGATCCCGGTGAACATGTACCGGTCCTTGTAGCGCTGGTCGAACAGCAGCCAGGTCGGGATGTGCTCGCCGGGGCCGTCGCCCTTGCCGTACATCGCGTGGACGGCCTCGACGTACGGCGCCGACTCGTTGGCGAACCGCTGCCCGCGCGCGTCGACCATGATGCTGCGCGGCCGCGACCGTTCGGCCAGCGCGAACCACGGCCCGCCGGTGAGCGGCAGCGACGGCCCCCACCAGGCGTCGTCCATCAGGTCGAGCGCGGCGCCCAGCTTGAGGCCGGCGGTGATGCCGTCGCCGGTGTTGGCGGCCGCGCCGACGGTCCAGTCGACGCCGATTGGAGCGCGCTGGTACTTCTCGCGCATCTCGAGGTTCCGCTCGAACCCGCCGCTGGCCAGGATGACTCCTCGCCGGGCCGCGATGACCCCCTGCGCGGTGACCACGCCGGTGACGCGGTCGTCGTCCACCTGCAGGTCGGTCAGCGGCGTGTTCAGCCGGACCTCGACCCCGGCCTGGGCGAGCCCGACGCGGAGGCCGGCCGCAAGCGCTTGCCCCATGCTCAGCAGCCGCTGCCCGCGGAGTTTCCCGACGAGCCACTGGCGGCCCAGCGACAGCATCCGGACGGCCCCGCGCGGGTGCCGGGCCAGCAGGCTCAGCCAGCGGTAGTCCGCCTGGGTGATCGGCACGCCGAGCGGGGGAGCGCTGTACGGCGGTTCGAGGTGGGCCAGTTCGGCGCCGAGGAGCTTGCCGTCGAAGGCCATCGGCTCGACCGAGCGGCCGCCGGGCCGTCCGCCGGGAGCCTCGGGGTGGTAGTCGCTGTAGTCGCGGACCCACCGGAACTTCAGCGGCGTGTGGTCGCAGACGAACCGCAGCACCTCGGGCCCGTGCGCGAGGAACGTGTCGCGCCGGACGGCCGGGACGACGTCGCCGACGATGGAGGCCAGGTACTCGCGCGCCCGTTCGGGTGGTTCCTCGATCCCGGCGGCGCGCAGCGCGTGGTTTCCGGGCAGCCAGACGCCGCCGCCGGAGCGCGCGGTCGAGCCGCCGAAGCAGGGCGCCTTCTCCAGGACCACTACGCTCAGGCCCTGGTGAACCGCGGCCAGCGCGGCCGTCATCCCGGCGGCGCCGCTGCCGACGACCACGACGTCGAACTGCTCCGTCATGCCACCTCACCTGTAACGTGTTCCACCGACTGAGTATCCAGTTGAGAGCCCCTTTCGGCCACCATAGACGAGAACGTGTTTCAGTTCTAGGGTAGCGACCATGGACGCACTCGTCGCGGACGTGGTCATCGTGGGGTTCGGGGCGGCCGGCGCCTGTGCCGCCCTCGAAGCGGCCGACGCGGGCGCCGACGTCGTCATCGTCGAGCGCTTCGCCGGGGGAGGAGCCAGCGCGGTCAGCGGGGGCGTGGTCTACGCCGGCGGCGGGACCGGGCAGCAGCTCGACGCGGGCGTCGACGACTCCGTCGACGCGATGTACGCCTACCTGCGCCGGGAAACCGGGGACGTCGTCTCCGAACGGACGCTGCGGCGGTTCTGCGAGGGCAGCCGCGAGATGATCACCTGGCTGGAGGGCAACGGCGTGCCGTTCGAAGGCAGCCTGTGCCCGTACAAGACGTCCTACCCCAGCGACGCCCACTACCTCTACTACTCCGGCAGCGAGGCGGCCGGCGGGTTCCGGGACGCGGCGAAGCCCGCCCCGCGCGGCCACCGCGTCAAGGGACCCGGGACCTCGGGGAAGATGCTGATGGCGCGGCTCAAGGCGGCCGTGCGCGCCCGCGGCATCCGGGTCCTGACGCAGACGACCGTCCGGAGGCTGCTCCGCGACGGCGCGGGCCGCGTCACCGGGGTCGTCGCCGAGACGCTGGGCGAGGCGCCCGGGTCGGTGCGGGCGCGGCACCAGCGCTTCGCGCAGTACGCGGCCAAGCCCGGGATCTACGTGCCGTCGCTGCGCAGGTCGCTGCACCGGCGGGTCGAGCGGTTCGAACGCGCGCACGGCCGTGAGCTGCGGATTTCCGCCCGGCGCGGGGTCGTGCTCGCCGCGGGCGGGTTCATCGCGAACCGCGAGATGGTCCGCGAGCACGCGCCCGCCTACCGCGGCGGGCTCCCGCTCGGCACGTCGGCCGACGACGGTTCGGGGATCCGCCTGGGCGTCGAGGCGGGCGGCGCGACCGGCGAACTCGGCCGGATCTCCGCGTGGCGGTTCATCACGCCGCCGAGCGCGTTCCTCGGCGGGATCATCGTCGACGCCGCGGGCCGGCGGGTCATCGACGAGTCGCGGTACGGCGCCGCCGTCGGCGAGCGGCTGATCGAGGGGCACGGGAGCAGGGGCTGGCTGCTCGTCGACGCGCCGATCGTCGCCGAGGCGCGGCGGGACACGAAGGCCCAGAGCCAGTGGTTCCAGGGGCTGCAGCTGCGGTACCTGCTGCGGCGCGGCCGTGTGACCGGGACGACGGTCGAGGAGGTGGCGCGCAAGGCCGGCGTCGACCCCCAAGGACTGCGCGCGAGCGTCGAGGCCTACCACGGCGACCGGGACCCGGTGGGCAAGCCCGCCGAGTTCGCGCGGCGGCTGGACAACCCGCCGTACTCGCTCATCGACATTTCGGTGCGGCCGAACCTCGGGTACCCGACGCCGATGCTGACCCTCGGCGGCCTGGTCGTCGACGAGGACACCGGCGCGGTGCGGAGCACGGCGGGGGCGCCGATTCCCGGGCTGTACGCCGCCGGGCGCACCGCCGTGGGAATCTGTTCCAGGTCCTACGTGAGCGGCCTGTCGCTGGCCGACTGCGTGTTTTCCGGCCGTAGAGCGGGGATCAACAGTGCCCTGGCGCAGGGTGTTCTCGACAAAAACGAGAACGTGTTCTAGTCTTGCGGCAGCGAGCAAAGGAGTGCGCATGAGCGAGCAGGTGATCGCCGGGGTCCGGGACCTCCTGCCGGTCCTGCGGGAACGGGCCCAGGACACCGAGGACGCGCGCTGCGTCCCCGAGGAGTCGGTCAAGGCCCTGCAGGAGACCGGGTTCTTCAAGCTGCTGCAGCCGAAGCTCCACGGGGGCCTCGAAGCCGACCCGGTGAGCTTCTACACCGCGGTCAAGCTGATCGCGAGCGCGTGCGGGTCCACCGGCTGGGTCGCCTCCATCCTCGGCGTCCACCCGTGGCACGTGGCGCTGTTCGACGCCCAGGCGCAGCAGGAGGTCTGGGGCGAGGACCAGGACGTGCGGATCTCCTCGTCGTACGCGCCGATGGGCAAGGCCGAGGTCGTCGAGGGCGGCTACCGGCTTTCCGGCCGGTGGAGCTTCTCCTCCGGGTCCGGCCACTGCACGTGGGTGCTGCTCGGGGGACCCGCGTTCAAGGACGGCAAGCCGGTCGACTTCTGCACCTATCTGCTGCCGATCGCCGACTACTCCATTGTGGACGTCTGGGACACGATCGGCCTGCGCGGCACCGGCTCGAACGACATCGTCGTCGAGGACGTCTTCGTGCCGCAGCACCGGGCGCTGAGCTTCATCGCGACGTCGAAGTGCCGGGTGCCGGGCCAGGCCGTCAACCCCGGGCCGCTGTACCGCCTCCCGTACGGTTCGGTGCACCCGACCACGATCACCGCGCCGATCGTCGGCATGGCCCAAGGTGCTTACGACGCGCACGTCGAGCACCAGCGCAAGCGCGTGCGGGCCGCGTACGCCGGTGAGCAGTCCAAAGAGGACCCGTTCGCCAAGGTGCGGATCGCCGAAGCGGCCAGCGAAATCGACGCCGCCTGGCTGCAGCTGACCCGCAACATCGAGGAGCTGTACGAGCTCGCCAAGCGCGAAGAGCGGCTGCCTTCGGACTTGCGGCTGCGCGTCCGGCGCGACCAGGTGCGCGGCACCGAACGCGCGATCGCCGCGATCGACCGGCTCTTCGAGAACTCCGGCGGCCGCGCGATCCAGCGGGGCACGCCGATCCAGCGCTTCTGGCGCGACGCGCACGCGGGCCGCGTCCACGCGGCGAACGACGCCGAGCGCGCGTACGTCATGTTCGGCACCGGTGTCTTCGGGCTCCCCGTCGAGAACGCGATGTACTGATGGCCGCACCCGAAGGCAAGTACGTCCAGGCCGGTTCGCTCAAGCTGCACTACCACGAAGCCGGCGCGGAACACGCCGAAACCGTGATCCTGCTGCACGGCGGCGGGCCCGGCGCGTCGGCGTGGAGCAACTTCGGGCGCAACCTGCCGGAGTTCGCCAAGCACTACCGGACGATCGCGGTCGACCAGCCGGGGTTCGGGCGCTCGGACAAACCGACCGAGCACCCGCAGTACTTCCGGCACAGCGCGGACGCCGTCGTGGGCCTGATGGACGCGCTGGAGATCGAAACCGCCCACTTCGTCGGCAACTCCCTCGGCGGGGGAGCGGCGGTCCGGCTGGCCCTGAACCACGGCAATCGGGCCGGGCGGCTGGTGCTGATGGGGCCGGGCGGGCTGAGCGTCAACCTGTTCGCGCCCGACCCGACCGAAGGGGTCAAGAACCTCGGGCGGTTCGCCGGAAAGCCTTCGCGCGAGCGCATGGAGGCGTTCCTGCGGATCATGGTCCACGACCAGAACCTGATCACCGACGAGCTGGTCGACGAACGCTTCGCCGCCGCGAACACCCCCGAATCCCTGGCCGCGATGCGCGCGATGGGGATGTCGTTCGCGCAGCCGGACACCTACGAAGAGGGCATGCTCTGGCGCGAGGCCCACCGCCTGCGCCAGCGCGTGCTCCTGGTCTGGGGGCGCGAGGACCGGGTCAACCCGCTGGACGGCGCTCTGGTGGCACTCAAGACGATTCCGCGCGCGCAGCTGCACGTGTTCGGCGGCTGCGGGCACTGGGCCCAGCTGGAGAAGTTCGACGAGTTCAACCGGCTGGCCCTCGACTTCCTCGGGAGTTCCTGATGGGCATCCGGTCACTGGGCTACCTTCGCATCGAGGCCACCGACATGGCGGCCTGGCGCGAGTACGGCCTCAAGGTGCTCGGCATGGTCGAAGGCGGCGGCACCGACCCCGACGCGCTCTACCTGCGCATGGACGACTTCCCGGCGCGGCTGGTCGTCTCACCCGGGTCCGCGGACCGCCTGGCCGTCACCGGCTGGGAGGTCGCGCACGCGGGGGAGCTCGCCGAGCTGCGGTCGCGGTTGGACAGTGCGTCGGTGCCGTACAAGGAGGGCACGCCGGACGAGCTGGCCGACCGCCGCGTCGACGAGCTGATCAGCTTCGACGACCCGTCCGGCAACACCCAGGAGGTGTTCCACGGCGTCGCGCTGCAGCACCGGCGGGTGGTCAGCCCGTACGGCCACAAGTTCGTCACCGGCGAGCAGGGCCTCGGCCACGTCGTTTTGTCTACAAAGGACGACGAGGCGTCGCTGCGGTTCTACCGCGACGTCCTCGGCTTCCGGCTGCGCGACTCGATGCGCCTGCCGCCGCAGCTGGTCGGCCGGCCCGCCGACGGGCCGCCCGCGTGGCTGCGGTTCTTCGGCTGCAACCCGCGCCACCACAGCCTGGCGTTCCTGCCGATGCCGACGCCGTCCGGGATCGTGCACCTGATGGTCGAGGTGGAGAACACCGACGACGTCGGCCTGTGCCTCGACCGCGCGATCCGGCGGAAGGTGCCGATGTCGGCCACCCTCGGCCGGCACGTCAACGACCTGATGCTGTCGTTCTACATGAAGACCCCGGGCGGCTTCGACGTCGAGTTCGGCTGCGAAGGCCGCCAGGTCGACGACGACAACTGGATCGCCCGCGAAAGCACGGCGGTGTCGCTGTGGGGCCACGACTTCTCGGTCGGCGCGCGGCCGCCGGGGTCATGACCTCGGTGGCGGTCGACCAGACCGAGTTCCGCAGCGTGCTCGGGCACTTCTGCACGGGCGTCACGGTCGTCACCGGCCGTGACGGCGACACCCTGGCCGGGTTCGCCTGCCAGTCGTTCGCCGCGCTGTCGCTGGACCCGCCGCTGGTGCTGTTCTGCCCGGCCCGCACGTCACGGACCTGGCCGGTGCTCGCCGCGGCCGGCCGGTTCGCGGTCAACGTGCTGGCCGAGGACCAGCAGGAGATCAGCGCGGTGTTCGGCGCCCGCGGCGAGGACAAGTTCGCCCGCGTCGGCTGGACGCCCGCGCCGTCCGGCGCGCCCCTGCTCGACGGCGCGCTGACCTGGATCGACTGCGTCCTGGAGGCGGTGCACGAGGCGGGCGACCACTACGTCGTGATCGGCCGGGTCACCGCGCTGGGCTCGGCGTCGGACGCCCGTCCGCTGCTGTTCCACCGCGGCCGGTACGCCGTCACCGAACCGGCCCGGGACGCGCTCGCGGCCCTGATGCCCTGGCCCCGCCCCGACGACTGGCTGTAACCGGAATGGCTCCACCGGGTGGTTGTGGAGGGTTTCACAGGTGGGCCGCATCCCATTCGCGAGAGAAAGTCGAGCCCCGGCGCGCACACTGTTACCGAGAAGACACCTTCCCGGGAGGAGTGAGTCGCGCATGCGCGGACGGATCGCCCGGTTCCGGCGCCGGTTGCTGCCGGGCCGCAACCCGCTCGCCCGCGCGGGTGACCGCGTCGAGGCGCTGCTCCTGCTGATGGTGATCGCGGGCGCGTTCCTGGTCGTGCCGTTCGCGGCGGCGTTCGGCTCGGAGACGTACGCGGCGCAGACGGCCCGCGCCACGCAGGAGCGCGCCACCCGCCACCCGGCCACGGCCGTCTCCCTCGCGGCGGCGTCCAGTCAGACGTACGGCACCGACGGCGCGGGCGCCCCGGCCGACCAGACCACGGTCCCGGCGGCCTGGTTCGACGCCCGCGGAGCCCGCCACACGGGCGACGTGCTCACCGACGCGGGCAGCCCGGCGGGCACCCGGGTATCGGTGTGGCTGGACCAGCGCGGCGAGCTGACGAACGAACCCCTGTCCCCATCGACCTCGGCGGCCGACGGCGTGTTCGCGGCCATCCTGCTGTGGACGGCGATCACGGGAACATTGGCCGCACTGTACGGTTTCGGCCGGTTCGTCCTCTCCCGCCTTCACTCGGCGGCGTGGGACCGGGCGTGGTCGCAAGCCCGCCACGACAGCCGGTTCTGAGTCATTTCCAGCGGAAGTGCACGAAGACCCGGCCGAAGTTGTCCTTGTCCTTTTCGACCCGGTGGTAGAGCGCCTTGATGTCCTTGCGCTCGAGGAACCGCAGGACGTGCTTCTTCAGCTGACCCGAACCCTTGCCGGGAATGATCTCGACGAGCGGCGCCTTCTTGGCGACGGCCTCGTCGATGATCGCCTTGAGCGCGCGGTCGATCTCCCCGCCGCGGTTGTAGATGTCGTGCAGGTCCAGCTTGAGCTTCACACGCCCTCCCGGGCTCGGCGGGTCACAGCGCCTGCCACCAGCCGTCCACGGCCGGGGGCTCGGCCACGTCGATGCGCTCGCCCGGGCGGGGGATGGCCAGCGGGAGGTCCGCCGCCTTCGCCTCGCGCCACACCCGGTCCGCCGGCTCGCCCCACGGGTGCATCGCCAGCTGGAACGTCGCCCAGTGCACCGGGACCAGCAGCTTCGCCCGGACGTCGAGGCCCGCCGCGACGCCCTCCTCCGGTGTCATGTGGATGTCCGGCCACTGCGGGGCGTACGCGCCGATCTGGATCAGGGCCGCGTCGAACGGGCCGTGCGCTTCCCCGATGGCGGCGAATCCGGCGAAATAGCCCGTGTCGCCGCTGTAGAACACCCGGTGTTCCGGGCCCAGCAGCGCCCACGACGTCCACAGCGTGTCGTCGTTCGTGATGCCGCGGCCGGAGAAGTGCTGGGCCGGCGTCGCCACGAACCGGACGCCCGCCACCGTCGCCTCTTCGTGCCAGTCCAGCTCGATGATCCGTGAAGCCGGGACGTGCCAGCGCTCCAGGTGCGCGCCCACCCCGAGCGGCACCAGGAACGGCGCCTCCGACGACGTCACCAGCGCGCGGACCGTGGCCAGGTCCAGGTGGTCGTAGTGGTCGTGCGAGATCACCACCGCGTCGATCCGGCCGAGCCCGGCCAGCGGCACCGGCGGCTCGTGCAGCCGCCGCGGGCCCGCGAACGCCGCCGGCGAGACGCGGTCGCTCCACACCGGGTCGAGCAGCACGCGGGCGCCGTCGAGCTCCACCAGTGTCGACGCGTGGCCGTACCAGGTCAGGTGGACGCCGTCGGCCGACAGGACCGGCTCCGCCGTCACGAGCGGTACCGCGCTGCCCGGTTTGCGCAGCTCACGGTGCTCGCCGAAGAACATCTCGCGGAAGATGGTCCGCATCGACGCCGCGGTCATCGGGTGCCGCGGCGCCGCGTTGCGGAACACCTTGCCGTCGAACTGCGGCGAGGAGCGCACCCGCTCGGCCCGCGCGCCGGTGGCCTTCGCGCCGAACGCCGCCGGCAGGTCCCGCAGGGCTGCGATCGTCTTCCTCATGACCCCGAGTCTACGAACGGTTCCTGAGAGGCGCCCCAGCTTCATGCAGGTGGGTGAGGGCCTGCCGGTAGGACTCGACGAGGCTCGTCTGCAGGTAGGGAACGCCCAGCTCGGCGCAGTAGGCCTGGACGATCGGCTGCGCCCGCCGCAGGTGCGGCGACGGCATGCTCGGGAACAGGTGGTGCTCGATCTGGTAGTTGAGCCCGCCGAGGGCCACGTCGGTGACGACGCCGCCGCGGACGTTGCGCGAGGTCAGCACCTGCTTGCGGAGGAAGTCGAGCTCGGGGCGCCCGGTCAGCGTCGGCATGCCCTTGTGGTTCGGCGCGAAGATCGATCCCATGTAGACACCCCACAGTCCCTGGTGGACGGCGAAGAACAGCAACGCCATGCCGGGGGAGAGAACGGTGAACAGCGCGCCGAAGTAGAGGACGAAGTGCGCGGCGAGCAGCGCGGCTTCGGTCTTCCGGTGGCGCAGCCCCGGCTTGCCGACCGCGCGGATGCCGGACCAGTGCAGGTTCAGGCCTTCGAGGGTGAGCAGCGGGAAGAACAGGAACGCCTGGTACCGCCCGATGAACCGGGGCACGCCGCGGCTGGCGCGGGCCTGGTCCTTCGACCACACGAGGATGTCCGGATCGACGTCCGGGTCGAGCTCCTCGTGGTTCGGGTTGGCGTGGTGGCGGGTGTGCTTGTCCATCCACCAGCCGTAGCTCATCCCGATCCCGAGGTTGCCCGCGAGCATCCCGGCGACCTCGGTGGGCCGCCGCCGCCGGAACACCTGCTTGTGCGCGAGATCGTGGGAGAGCAGGGCGACCTGCCCGAACACGACGGCCATGAAGGCGGCGACGGCCACCTGCCACCACGAGTTCCCGAGCAGCACGAAGGCCACCCACCCGGCGGCGGACAACCCGGCGACGACGGCGATCCGGGCGGCGTAGTAGCCGGGCCGCCGTGCCATCAGGCCGGCGGCGGAGATGCGGTGGCTCAGCCGGGCGAAGTCGCTGCCGACGAGGTTCTCGGTGGTGGTCACCCACCCGAGTCTCCGCGGCGGGACCCCACCCCGGAATGCGGTGCGCTCGAAGGACTTTCCGGGGGCCAGCCCTACCAGCCACCCTGGTATACGCCCTCTGCCGCAGCCGGTCGTGAGTGGTAAGGCGGGTTCTATCAGGTGGTCACCGACCAGACCGGCTCACCCGTCGGCATCCCGCTGCTCCTCGCGGTCGCCGTGCTGGTCGCCGGGGCGCTGGC